>NZ_VOYO01000009.1:0-108921 GCF_013420255.1 Acinetobacter sp. YH01021 | reverse complement strand
TCATTCGAGTCTAGACAAAATGACACCAAATGAGTTTTACTATGATCAGCTACCCCAACAAAACAAGGTGGCTTAACTAGAGCGGAATATCACTTATAAATACGCTTTTAGTTGTTCAAACAAGTGGGACCACCTCTAAATACACGTCAGGGTTTAAAAAGAATTGAAGTGGGTAAAAGAGTTCTTCTTTCATCTGGAGTTGAGGTAGATTTAAACTTAGATGGTCGTACATTCTATACTTCTATAAATCAATTATTTAAGCTAAATCATAAAGTTATTTAAAGATAAAATTCAGAAATATCAATTTTTAGTGGATATTTTGCCACTTTAACTATTATTAAAAGGTATAGATATGCTTAAACAAAGTATTAGTGTAAAGGATCAGTTTGGGGCTCAACACGCTATTCAAGCAACAGTCGATCATCATTTTTCTAAAACACAATCTCATTCCAATATAAAACATATCACTGTAGATGGTGAAGATATTCGTCCCAGTTTTGAAATGTGCTTTCAAAGTACCTTAAGTGGAAAAATTTTCAAAATTGTATAGACCAGGCAAATTTTGCTTTAGGTATTATTATTTTTAATAAGTTCCCGAAGAGCTAGAGAATTAATTTGCTCAATCTAAGGACTGATTTTTGTATAAGGCAAAATTGAGTCCTTTTAGTCTCAATAAGACTTAAAATCCTATCTACTCATCAATTCAAAAGTAGATATTCATAATTAAAATTTAGTAAAAGTCTTGCATAAGAATCCCGTTAATCTAACTGAGATTTAAATCATCAAGATTTTGAGCTGACTTAATAATGGCGAGCCTAAACAGGAAAAACTGTATTGGCAAGTCGTCTGTTTAACTTCAAAAATCAGTAATCTCAGTAAATCATTTCAAAATCATAGCGATAAAATTATGAATAAGCTTATTCAAGTTATATGAGCAATTGCTAAAAACTATATGACGAGTCAAGTTGATGTATATCGTATAGCTTTGACGGAAGTGATAGCCTAACTTCTTAAGCTTGATTAAAACTCTTATCAATATCAGTGATTTCGCTCTTTGAGTATTTTCATTGATTTTTATGCAATGCATCTTAGTGTTATTCCGCAGTTTTGCTATAGTAAGAGCAATTTTGGATCAACATCAGGACTATGTTATGTCAGCTACACCACGCATTGGGATCTTAGGTGCAGGCGGTCGTATGGGGCGTATCCTTATTCAGGCTGTGCATGAAGCAGGTTATCAATTGGCGGCTGCAGTAGAACGCCCTGAAAGTACACTATTAGGTGCTGATGCTGGCGAACTTGCCGGAATTGGCGCAACAGGTGTTAAGGTCGTGGGTAGCCTTACCGATGTAGTCAAAGACTGTGATGTCGTGATCGATTTCACTGCGCCAGCAGCGACCGTCAATCATCTTAAAATCTGCCGTGAAGCAGGGGTCGCAATCGTGATTGGTACCACCGGTATGAATGACGAGCAAAAAGCCTATTTGGAGGAATCTGCCACGGAAACTCCTGTAGTTTATGCAGCGAATTATTCAGTGGGTGTGAACGTTTCGATCAAACTGCTTGAACTGGCCTCTAAAGTATTTGGCGATACGGTTGATATTGAAGTGATTGAAGCACATCACCGTCACAAAGTAGATGCGCCATCGGGTACAGCTTTGATGTGGGGTGAGGCGATTGCGGAAACTTTGGGTCGTGACCTGAAAGAAGATGCGATATATTGCCGTGAAGGTCATACTGGTCCGCGTGAGCGTAAGAGCATTGGCTTCCAGACCATTCGTGGTGGCGATATTGTCGGTGAACATACTGCAATGTTTATTGCCGATGGGGAACGTGTGGAAATTACTCATAAAGCGACTAACCGCATGAACTTTGCTTCTGGTGCGGTACGTGCTGCAGCTTGGGTCGTCGGCCGTGAAGCGCGTAAATATGATATGAAGGACGTGCTTGGTTTTAACGATATTCAGGTTTAAAACCGAGTCAAAATCATTTATAAAAAAGTATAAAACTAAAATAAGACGAATAAAAAATGCAAAAAATGATTTTCCTGCTCTGTGCAGTGGCGCTTGGTGCCATTGCGCAGGCCAAGCCTGTCGGGACGCCTAAACTCAGTATTCATAAAAACAATATCAAGGTCTGGACCTACCAGAATGAACAAAACCCGGTTTTTCTCTATAAAGCTGAAACGACCTATACTGCACCGCTTGAAAATGCCGTGTCCCTCATTTTGAATGTTGAGCATGCAGTACAGTGGGTTCCCTATATGGATAGTATCAAGATCCTGTCCCGTGATGATAAAAAAGGTGACTTTACCCTGTATATGGTGCTGGATTTTCCATTTCCCTTAAAAGACCGTGACCTGATTGTGCAGGGCAATATGATCAAGGAAGCCAATGGCCAGATCACCATCAAGAATAAAGCCATCCAAAGTGGTTATCCTTTAAACCCAGATTATGTGCGTTTAACCGATTATCAGGGCGACTGGACTTTTCAGAAACTGGCCAATAATAAGGTCAAGGTTTCAACCTATGGTTATGCCAATCCGGAAGGTTCGATTCCTTTGACCTTTGTGAATTTGTTCGTGCAACAACAACCTTATCAGATGCTGCAGAAAATGAAGACCGAGCTGGCCAAGCCTTCAGGCCTTGCAGTTTTGCCGGAAGTATTACAATAAAAAAGACCCAATTGCTAGGTCTTTTTGACAGATTGAAACAGGCAGAGTTTAAGCTTCAAAATCTGCTTTAAGTACAATCCGGTAGCGGGCTTTACCTGAATGCAGATGTTCAATTTCTTGATTCAGCTGTGACATCGGGAAGACTTCAATTTGTGGGGCAATATTTTTACGCGCAGCAAATTGCAGTAACTGACGTAAGGCTGCCGGTGAACCGGTTGGAGAGCCGGTAACAGACTTGGCGCCGCCAATCAGCATGCCCGCCGGAATCGGCATCGGTTCTAATGGCAGACCCAGCATATGCACAGTACCATTCGGTGCCAGAGTGGACAGATAAGCCTGCCAGTTCAAGGTGACATTGACCGTACTCAATAATAAATCAAATTTGCCACGTTGTGCCTTTAACGCGGCCACATCACGGCTATTTACCACATGATCAGCACCCATGGCTTTCAGCTCATCGGTTTTGTCCAGACTGGAAGTAAAGGCGGTAATTTCGCAGCCCCAGGCTTTGAGCAGTTTAATCGCGATATGACCCAAACCGCCAATACCAATTACGCCAACATGATGAATGGCCTGAATCTGATGTTTGAGAATCGGATCGAATACGGTAATCCCGCCACAGAGTAAAGGGCCGGCACTTTCAGGATCCAGATCTTCAGGTAGGGGAATGACCCATTGCCAGCCGGCACGCACTTTATCGGCAAAACCACCGGCATGTCCGACAATAGTCGCCACCTGACCGCCAGTACACAGCACTTGCTGGCCTGAAATACAAGGATCGCAATATTGGCAACTTTCCGCTGTCCATCCGATACCAACGCGTTGACCCACTTTCAGGCCTTTGGCTTCTGAGCCCAGATGAGTAATGGTGCCAATAATTTCGTGTCCAGCCACCACCGGATAAACCGATGAACCCCAGTCATTATTGATCACCGAAATATCAGAATGACACAGGCCGCAGTATTCTACTTTGACTTCGACCTGATGTGGCTGTAGTTCGCCAGCATCGAATTGATAGGGTTCGAGTGCAGCACCTGCTGACATTGCAGCATAGGCCTGGATAATATTATTCGACATAAGTTCAGCCCTTTTTTGATTGGGAGGATATTGTTTTAAAGTCACAATGATTTTCGTGATCATCGACCATGCCGACGGCCTGCATAAAGGCATAGCAAATGGTGGGTCCAACAAATTTAAAACCAGACTGTTTGAGTGCTTTAGACATCTGCTGGCTCTCAATGGTTTGTGCGGGTGCCTGACGATAATCTGCAACATCATTATTCAGTCGGGGTTGCGCTGCAAAAGACCAGAGCCATTCCACCAGATTGATCCCTTGCTGCTGTAGCTTTAGCCAGGCTTGGGCATTCTCCCGAATGGCATTGAGCTTGCCGCGGTGCCGTATCAGGCTAGCATCTTCGAGTTTCAGTTGGAGTTGTTGATCTGTAAGTGAGGCGATAGATTCAATCGAATATTGAAAAAAATGTTCACGATAAGCTTCACGTTTTCTGAGAACGGTAATCCAGGCCAGACCGGCCTGCTGTCCTTCCAGACACAGCATTTCAAACAGGCGATTTTCATCCAGCAGGGCCTGTCCCCATTCCTGGTCATGGTAGGTGATATACAGCGGATCATCGGAGCACCAGCCACAGCGTTGCACAGTCATGTGATGCTCCTTGTTTTGATGCTTTTATAATTTAAACACAGTCCATTGATCCTGCTGATTGTCCCAGTACGACAATTCAGCCTGATCCAGATCGCTAAATAGAATCCACATATCTTTACCGGCCTTGTCGGCATAACCAGTACTGATCAGAAGCACATCCTCGGTAATTTCCATCACCCAGCCCTGGTAAGTTTGACCATTCAATACAATTTTTTGTTGATTGCCTGATTCAGCAAATTCCACCAGACGATTGATCAACGCTTCTGACATGTAAATATCCTAAAATTAACGTAAATAGGGATAGGGATTGACCACACCGCGACCCTTACCCTGTAAATAAATTCCATAATGTAGATGTGGTGCAGTGTGCCGGGCATTACCGCTGTTGCCGACATAAGCAATCAGCTGGCCTTTTTTGACATAGTCGCCCACTTTTAAGCCACGTTTATGTCCATCCAGATGCGCATAATAATGCCAGGAGCCGCCCGGGCCCAGAATCCAGACTACTTTACCACCCAAATTGTTGTTACGTAAATCTGCAATCAGGCCCTCAGTCGCGCTAAAGACTTCGGTTCCACGTGGAGCCATGATATCAATGCCTTCATGTAAACGTCCGCGACTGCGCGAAGCGCCCCAGGTATCTGATAATTCACGTGCCTGTACGCGTGCCACCGGGATGGGCAGAGAGGACGGCACTCGCATACTTTTCAGTTTTTGCACGACGATAGGATTGAGCTGTACAGCAGGGGGTTTTTTCGGTGTACTGCTACAGGCAGCCAGCAGCACAGCAATCAAAGCGATCCACGTCAAAGCAAGGTATTGGCGCACTTTATTCATCCTTAAATATTGGCAATGCTCATGTTGAGCTAATCGATATTTTGCTTTATTCAGACTATGTCACAGATTTACGCTAGTGATCAATTTTTTCATGGCAGTCGGAATGCCGGCCTCGGTTGCTGTTTGCGGACTCATCCAGCAGCCGTGCAGTTCAATCGCCAGATGTTCCTGCTGATCTTGATCTACAGCAAAAACAATCGCTTCAAGGTGCCAGGTAAAATGGGTAAAACTGTGGCTAATCTGGGTCTTTTTGACGATATTTTTAAGGCTCAGCTGTTGGCATCGCTGTTCCAATTCATGTTCATTTTCAATAATCGGCAGACACCAGAGACCGCCCCAAAGACCGCTATTGGGCCGTTGCTGCCAGAGCCATTCTGAACCGGACTGGATCAGCAAGACCTGAGCAGAGCGCAGCGGCACCGGTTTTTTGGCCTTTTTAAAAGGCAATTCATTTTCTAGACCTTGCTGATGCGCCTTGCAATGCTGCTGCATCGGGCAATATAGACATAAAGGTTTTTTCGGCGTACACACGGTCGCGCCCAAGTCCATAATCGCTTGGGTATAATCATGATTGCGTTCGATCGGACAAAGCTGTTCTGCTAGTTGCCAAAGAGCACGTTCATGTACCGGTTTGGACAGATCATCTTCAATGGCAAAGAAACGTGACAATACCCGTTTGACATTGCCATCCATGATCACGCCATATTGACGTAAACCCAGTGACATCAAGGCGCCAGCGGTAGAACGCCCAATGCCGGGCAAGGCCATCCATTCTTCCAGGGTTTGAGGGAACAGCTGCTGTGCGGTTACGATACCAGCCGCTTTATGCAGATTGCGGGCGCGGGCATAATAGCCAAGACCTGCCCAATAGGGTGCTACCTCATCCCATGAGGCTTGACCTAAGTCCTGAACCGTCGGAAAACGCTGGATAAATCGTTCGAAATATTGCAGTACCGTTTTGACCTGGGTTTGCTGCAACATGATTTCAGAGACCCAGACTTTATACGGATCATCGCTCACCTGCCAGGGCAAGTCATGACGACCATGCACATCAAACCATTCCAACAGGGCATCTGAAAATACAAACATGAACACATAGCAACCGAATAAGCAGCAGCTAGTATAGCGGAATCAGTATGGTGGGAATGTGAAAAGTGAGATAAAAACGCAGATGCGAATCTACTGAAATAGAATATTGTTCTCATAAAAATAAATGCTCCAGAGAGCATTTATTTTTGATAAAGAACCCGGTTAATCGTTAATTCCCCAGCGCTCATCCAGCTTCAAGGTCTTGCCTGCATAACGCGGAATAATATGAATATGCAGATGTTCAACCTTTTCCTGAAATACTTCACCATCAAGAAAACCGACATGAAAACCGGCAGGCTGGTAGCGTAATTGCAGTTCATTGCGTGCCTGTTCCAATAAAGACATCAAACTTTTACGTTCTTTGTCAGTCACTTCAAAAAATGAGGCCACATGCCGCAATGGAATGATCACACAATGACCTTCGGACAATGAATTTGGTTCAGGCAACACCACACCATAATCATTTTTGGCAATGACATCATATTCGTCAAAATTGCAGTAGGGGCAGTTGGTTTCAGCCATCATACACATTCTCCTCTGGTAGGATTTATCTTCTTTTCTTCATGAAGTATCTAGAATATTCAGCCTGTGAACAAGCCGGATAGTGGTTTCTATTCATGCCAAGTGGCGGTCCAGCAAGGCATACATTGCTGCCAGGCCTTTTTGTTCCGCTTCTGCATTGTAGCCAAGATCCACACCATTGGCTTTGGCCCGTTCATCCGCAAGTGGGTTGCTAAAGCCATGTTTGGCATTTTCAAAAACAATCACCTCATGCTTGACTTTGGCAGCATGCATTTCCTCACGGAAACTGGCGACATCATCCAGGGTCACCATGCTGTCGAGTTCACCATGTAACACCAGAATTTCTGCCTGAACATGACCTTCCTGAGCCGGGGCTTTCGGAGACAGATTGGCATGGAAAGTGGCCACAGCTTTTAACGGTGCATTAGAACGAGCCAGATCCAGTACCACTTTGCCGCCGTAACAGAAACCAATGGCTGCAAGTTTTTCAGGATTGACCTCATCCTGTGCTGCCAAGGCATTCAGGGCAGCTGTTGCACGATTCACAATGGTGTCAGGATCTTCGAAAGTCTGCATCATCCATTCATAAGCCTGATCAGAATGGGTGGTCATTTTTTTATCACCATACATGTCTATGGCCAAGGCAGCATAACCATGTTCTGCAAGTTCACGAGCGCGCTGTTCAGTATATTCATTACGCCCCCACCATTCTGGTGCGACCAATACGCCGGCAACGACTGTATCTGTTTCTGGTGCGGCAAAATAACCAATTAATGGGCTGCCATCCTGTGCAGTATAATGAATTTCGCGGGTCTTGATTGCTGCCATGCTGACGTCCTCTATTGTTGTTGAATTGCTTGATTAAAACATAACATAGCAAAACTGATAGGAATGTGACATGAAAACCTGCGATTTACGGATACTTAAGCCCATAAAAAAAGAGAGGCAAATATAAAACCTCTCCGATGTTAGATCTGGAAAAATAGGACTTATTATTTAATAATTTCCAGTAATTCCACATCAAAAATTAAAGTACTGTTCGGTTCAATTACATCCCCTGAACCAATCTGTCCATAGGCCAGTTCGGCCGGAATGAAGAAACGATATTTGGCACCTTCTTTCATCAGCTGTAAACCTTCGGTCCAGCCGGTAATGACCTGGGTGGTACGAAATACCACGGGCTGATTACGGGCAATCGAGCTATCAAAAACCGTACCATCGATCAAACGGCCTTCATAATGTACGCGGACATTACTATTTGCGCTCGGCGATTTCCCTTTACCTTCCTGAAGAATTTGATATTGCAGTCCTGATTTGGTGGTTTTTATCCCCGGTTTTTTGGCATTTTCAGCCAGAAATGCCTGACCAATTTTGGCATTTTCATTAGCCTGCTTTTTCAGGGTAATCAGCTCTTTGGCTTCAGCCTGACGCTTAAACTGGGTCAAGACCCGCGCCATGTCTTCTTCACTTAAAGTCGCCTGCTTCCCAGCGGCTGCCGCTTTTAAACCGGCACTAAAGGCATCCAGATCAATGCCTTGTAAGGAGTCAGCATTACTTTTTCCCATCAGATAACCAAAGCTGTAGCCGACCTGTTCAGCCTCAGGGCTTTTATTGGTAACTTCTTTGGCAAACAGACTGCCAGAACTCAGCAGTAAAACCATCAAACTTGTTTGTATTTTCATGATTAATTCTCAAAATAAAGGAGAGCGCGTTGCTCTCCTTTTCGTGGATTATTTTACTTCAATGAGTTCCACATCAAAAATCAAAGTACTGTGTGGAGGAATCGTACCTGGCACGCCCTGTTCACCATAACCGAGTTTAGATGGGATATACAGAGTGGCTTTACCACCTTCTTTCATCAGTTGCAGACCTTCGGTCCAGCCTGGAATGACCTGATTGAGTGGGAACTCAATCGGCTCGCCACGTTCAACCGAACTGTCAAACACGGTACCATCAAACAATTTCCCTGTGTAATGTACTTTCACGATTGAAGTTGCTGCAGGCTGCTTGCCCGTACCTTCTTTGGTCACTAAATATTGCAAACCAGATGCTGTGGTTTTTATTCCAGCTTTTTTGGCATTTTCGGTTAGGAAAGTATCACTTGATGCCTGAGCCTGTTTGGCACTATCCACTTGCTTCTGCTGCATTTCTTTTTGGAACTGCTCATAGGCTGCTTGTAATTCTTCTTCAGTATAAGCAGGAGCAGTACGGGCATGACCTTCGCGAACGCCTGTCACAAAGCTGTTAATATCCAGCTCAGGTGGAGTTTGATGAGCGACTTCATAACCGAGTGCATAGCTAATTTTTGAAACAGCAGAGGCATCTTTAGATGCTTTTGTGGTTTGAGCAGCTGGGTTTTGAGTTGCATAGTAAACAGGTACTAGCGCGGCACCGCCTAAAAGAACAGCGACAGCAATCGGTAAGGCCTTACTCATGTATTATTCCAATCTAATGTTATCGTTGAGGTTCATTCCATCTTAGCAGAAAATTTTGAGAAATCTTGCAGAATGGGTGGTTTTTTAGCAAGCGGACACCGCAATTATGTTGAAGTTTAAAGAGATAAAAAAACCAGCAATAGCTGGTTTTGTTATTTTTCAGATTTTAATCATTGTTCGAGAATGTCTAGGAACAAAGATTGCTCTAACCGAAATTGTATTTTGCAAAGAGCTTAGTAAGAAAACAAGCTTTTTTCTAAAGGAAATTCAATTCCAATCGATGCACCACCATCATTACCACGTAAGTCTGAATCACTGATCCAGCCATTTAGTTTCAGTGGAATATCTGGGCGTAAATAATGTGTCCAGCTCACATCAACAGCTTTTAATTCATCTTGGATTGGAAAAGCTAAATTAGTAGTTCGGTTGGATTCATTCAACTTGGCAAACAGCACTCGAGCATTAACACGGTTCAGGCGATCGAAACGAATATCACCGCCTACTGAAATCATTTGACCATCACCACCTATCGCATGTGCTAATGGGTAACCATGCTGATAAAAACCATCGGTATAAACATGGTGGTTGTATGAAATACCATCAGCACTACCATTACTACGGGTATCTGTCCATTCGGTATACAGCTGGAAAGGCATATTATTATAGCTAGCAGAATAATCGACTCCAGCCAGATACATTTTTTTGGCTGGTAAGCCGCCCGCTTCATCTTCACCAACATATTGTGCATACATCCCCATTGGGACTTGCAACAGTGGTTGTAGATTTAAGCGCGCATCAAAACCTGCAATTTGGTTAGACTTATCATCATCACTATTATCAAAGTTATCATTGCCTTTTATAGCATTCCAGAGTGTAGACAGACTTTCTGAACGGTCACCACCACCCCATTGCATAGCACGCGATGCACCCAGCTCCAAATAGGGTAAAGGTTGTGCGGTGACACGTAAGCCAATCAGTTTGGCATCAGGTATAGCATCGTAGTCATCCAGTTGTCCGGCAAAGGCTTGATATTGCCAAGGTCCAATCCAAGATAGCCATTTGCTTGCAAAAGCATGCTGTTCGGCACGCTGCATGGTCACACCATACACAGGACGACTGGCATCACCCCGAATTAAGCTGCCATCATGACCAGGTCCCCAGTAGGTCGGAATTTGTCCAGCAATCAGCCATTGATTCCATAATTTACCTGCAAGGTAAGACCCTTCAATATTCACATCTTGATCATTATCAATCTGGGGATCTTTTTCTGCATTGATACGAAGTCTGGCATCCCAATTCTGATTGCCTGTATTCAACTCTACACCCGCCTGGTATTGCGCTTTTTGCTGATCGCCAAAGGCTTGAGGAATATTTTTTTGATCTGTCTCTGCAAATAGTGATGCTTTAAGTAACTGGTTGTTGGTATTCAAATGAGCCATGACTGAATCAATGACTCTTTGCTGATTATTATTGCTGACTTGGGCCTGAGAAAGGGCGCGTTGGATTTCATCACCACTCATTGGCCAGGTCGAAGTGCTAACTTGAATCACACCTTGCTGATTTAACCAGTTTAAATCGGTGCGCAGGTTTTGGTCATTTAAAACGATGCCTTGAGCAAAGGTTAGTGAGGAGCTTAATGCCAAGCTGGCGAGCAGTGTTTTAAGTAACATTTTTGTATATTCTCAGGAGTTTTAAACTGTAACCAAGATAGGGTTTTTAGTTGATTTTTTCAACAATGAACATTTGGAATAAATGTGATAGAGAGAACTATCACACCCTGCCTCTAGCAAGGTGTGATATCAAAGTTTACAATGAATTAGTCATTGTCTTTATTTGCGGTATAAGCATAGGCATAATTATAACCATAGCTACCTGCTGCCCCTTGTTGTACATCATTAAGAATCACGCCATTGACTTTGACATTGGCCTGTTCAAAACGATTAACAGTAATTTCAAGTTCTTTAATTTTCGTTTTAGCATGACGGGCAATCAATAAATTCACGCCTGCATATTGCGCAATAATGATGCCATCGGTCACCGCAAGCACAGGTGGCGTATCAATCAGTACATGATCGAAATGAGCAGATGCCTGATCTAGGAAAGTTTTGAATTGATCTGTACTTAATAGTTCAGACGGGTTAACCGGACTCTTACCACGTGTCACAAAAAACAGGTTATCTACAGTTGAATTTTGCACCACCTCTTCATAGCTATTTTGGTGATTCAATAATTCTGCTAAACCTGGTTGCACTTCGGCATTAAAGTACTTATGTAAATAGCCACGACGTAGATCACCATCAATGATCAGAACCCGTTTTCCCCCTTGCGCTAAAATAGTAGCAAGGTTAGTGGTAATGAATGATTTTCCAATTTCAGGTGCAGGACCAGAAATTGCAATCACATTATTGGTCGCATTCATTAAGGCAAAATGAATTGCTGTTCGCATGCTACGGAGGCTTTCAATCGCGATATCACTGCTATCTTTAACCGCAAGAATAGGAATATTCTTTTTCTTCTTTAATAGGTTAATACGACTTTCTTGAATAACAGAGCGCGGTACAGTGGCATAGACTGGCAGATCAAGCTCATTTTCAATTTGCGCTGCGTCTTTAATGCCTGAACGCATCATATTTCGTAATAGTGCAATCAATACTCCAATAAAACCACCGACAAAAATTGATAAAATTATTATAATTAATGACTTGGGTTTAATTGGCTTAACGGGTTCAACAGCTTGGTCAATAACTCTGACATTACCAATTTCACCAGCCTCTGCAATTTTCAATTGCTGATAGCTATTTAAGAGTGCGGTATACAGTTCAGTGTTTACTTTTACATCTCGATATAGCTGTAAATATAATCGTTGTGTTTCTGGTAAACGTTTAATAGATTGTGTCATTTCTGATGTTTTTTGATTAATTTCAGCAAGTTGAGCATTGATCGCCGACATAAGAGGGTGATCAGGGGTATATTTTGAAGAAAGTTCCGCTTGCTGTTGTTGTAATTGGATTTTCATCTTTTCCAGTTCAACATTTTGCTTTAACATTAACTCGGCTTCTTGAGTTACATCAATAGTATTGTATTGCTCACGGAAACGGTTGAACTTGATTTCTGATTCCTCAAGTTGCTGTTTAAGTTCCGGCAGCTGTTTGTCTAGAAAATTTAAAGTTTGTTTAGATTCTAAAGACTTGCGTTGAATATTTTGTATTTGATAGACGGATAAAATATTATTCAGAACTTGAGTAATATGTTCCTTATCATTGCCATTATAATTTAGACCAATAACACCGGAGTTTTTCCCTCTCTCTGCTACACCATAGTCATTTTTTAAGAACCGCATTGCTGTAGGTAGTGCAAGTTTAGTAATAGTAAATGTTTCTTTAAACGGAGATTTGCTAAATATTGCCACTTCCCAGAGGCCCTTAGAATCTATGGTTTGATTGCTGGAATTCAATTGACCTTTAAATATCACTTCATCTTTATAAGAGAAAGTAAACTGGTTGTTATCCGTGAATTTTAACTCTAATTTTTTATCTAGATAGTAATTTGGAATTTTTAATGTTTTGATTAAGAAGGCTTGATTTTCTTTTTGGAAAACCACCATATCCTTTTTATAAAGAACTTCAGCTTTGCCATTTTTAATCAGACGATTAAATAAAGTATTACTATTATCTTTAATTTGGATATCAAGGTGCAAATTTTGAATCGTTTGTCCCAAAATCATGCGTGAGTTTAATATTTCAATCTCAGCATCTGCGGGAGATTTCCCCCCCATTCCCCCTGGAATAGCATCACTCAACCCACCCAAAAGGGCAGCAGCTCCAGCGCCTTTATTATCCTCTACTAGAACCATTGCATCAGCAGAATAAATTGAGGGAGTAACACGTAAATAAAGTAATGCGAAGGTTAAGCTCAGGATGATACAAAGCGCGATCACTTTCCATTGTGCAATTAACGAAAAAAATAATTCTTTTAAGTCAATGGTATCGTCATTAGTACTTGAATTTTGATTCATGGATAAACTACTAGATAAAATTAAATATGTGATTGCCAATCCGAAACATAAGATTCGATGTTATTACATGTTTCTTCAAAAAATGCTTGATCAAGCTTATAAGGATCAGGAACATTTTGATCTTGCCAATGTCCTAAACGAAATACTTTACCTTTAGCAAATGGCCAAGTCTTTTCTATATGTTTTTGTTGATTTGAACTCATCACTAAAATTAAATCTGCAGTTTTGATTAAGTTGGCATCAATTTGTTTTGCGACATGTGAGCTCATATCAATTGATTTTCTTGCCATACTTGCAATGGCCTTATCATCAGCACTATGGCCTACCATGGCAGAAAGACCAGCAGACTCAATATGTAAGTTAGGATGATTTTTCTTGAGAAAAAACTCGCCCATAGGGCTACGGCAAATATTTCCCACACAGACGACCAAAATATTCCGAATTTGCATATTTTATTTACCCAGTTGGTCAAAGCTATAGAGTGCACTAGAGAACGGAATAATCTGGTTAACAATACGTTGCCAGCGCGTTAATCCAGTGGCATCAATATAAACGATGTCATTTTTTTTCATTTGAAATTGATTAGCTAAGCCCAAATTACCAAAACTGCTTAAATTCAAGTGATACACAGTGGACTGCTTGGTGGCTAAATCGGTGCGCATTACATAGATTTTAGCCGCACTTGCGGAGTAAGGATTAATTCCTTCACTCTCACCCAAAACATCACTTAGGGTCATACCTTGTTCACGTAAAGCCAGCGCTTGGCTTTTACTCGACTCACCCATAACATAAAGCTTTTGATTCTGTTTAGTATTCACAAAAATAGTATCATTCGGTTGAATCAGTAAATTATGTAAAGATAGGCCTTGTTTCTCTAGTTGTAGTACATTGAGGTCAAAAGTTTGACCCTCCCGGATCAATTGAATATTGGTATTGTCACCTGTTTCAGTATTAATACCACCTGCCTGTCCGAGTGCTGTATAGATGCTAATGGGCTGATCATTTAGCGTATATTGGCCACTACGCATGACTTGTCCATTGACAAAATAGCGACGACCTTCATAAGACAATACTCGAACCACCACATCAGGGTGTTTCAAATAGCGTGCAAATTGACTGCGTAAAAAACGATTGGTTTCAGCCAGTGTTTTCCCGGCTACCCGTACCTGTCCCACTAAAGGTAATTGTATGTTGCCACTAGAGTCTATGGGATAACCTGCAGCTTTTACATTTGAAATATCCTGAATAGGGGGGGTGATTTCTGGGTAGGCCCAAAGTTGGATTGAGAGAACATCACCTGAACTCAATTTATAGACTTGTTGAGGCTTGTTAAATAAGTGAAAAATAGTATTGGAATTCTGAGCGTTATTGAGTTCGATACGAGGAATATTGTCTTGCGTAATTTGTATGACTGAAAGCTCTGCGCCTTGATCGGTTCTGTAATTACCTTGAGGAGGCAAATCATAGGTTTGCAAACCGGAAGTAAGCGTACAACCAGAAAATAATATTGAAATAGTGAATAAAATGGATGTGCGTTGATACTTCACATTCAAGCCCTTAATTTTAATACATCGTTATTAGGAAAGGATTGTAGTGCAAAATCTAATTATTGAATATCTTCAAAACATTTTTAATTTACATTTTTAATTTAATTTTTTGATTTTTATATTTATTTTTTTATTTTTTTGATGATTGGTTAAAATTTAATACTGTATTAATATCTTTTTTTTAATTTATGTCTACAATAACTGCAAAATTTTATACTCCTGTTGGTAAAATTCTTAAAAAGACATTTAAGGTCATATAAATGAAAATTCTTGTCACTGGTGGCGCCGGTTTTATTGGTTCAGCAGTCATCCGTCATATTATTCAACATACCAATAATCAAGTTTTTAATATTGATAAATTGACTTATGCAGGTAATTTGGAGTCATTAAAAGGAATTGATCAGCATCCAAACTATCAGTTCAAACAAATTGATATTTGTAATACTGAGCAAATTACAGCTGCCATAGATGCTTTTCAACCTAATGCAATTATGCATTTGGCCGCAGAGTCGCATGTAGATCGTTCAATTGATGGTCCTGCCGCATTTATACAAACCAATATTGTGGGAACCTATACCTTATTAGAAGCTGCTCGAAAGTACTGGATGAGTCTTGACGTTGAGGCACAACAGAACTTTCGTTTTCATCATATTTCAACTGATGAAGTTTATGGCGACTTAGAAGGTACAACTGATCTTTTTACCGAAACAACTTCATACGCGCCAAGCTCTCCATATTCTGCCTCTAAAGCAAGTTCAGACCATTTGGTACGTGCTTGGCACAGAACCTATGGCCTACCTGTCATTGTGACCAATTGCTCAAATAATTACGGTCCGTATCACTTTCCAGAAAAGTTAATTCCATTGGTGATTTTAAATGCACTGAATGCTAAACCTTTGCCAGTATATGGCAATGGTCAGCAAATTCGGGATTGGTTATTTGTAGAAGATCATGCACGCGCTTTATATAAAGTGGTGACCGAGGGTGTAGTGGGTGAAACCTATAATATTGGTGGTCATAATGAAAAACAGAATATTGAAGTGGTCAAAACTATTTGTAAAATTTTGGATGAGTTAAAACCACAGGTGAATGGTCAAGCGTACGAATCACTGATTACATTTGTAAAAGACCGCCCGGGGCATGACTTACGCTATGCGATTGATGCCACAAAAATTCAAAAAGAATTGGATTGGACACCAACGGAAACATTTGAAACTGGAATCCGTAAAACGGTGCAATGGTATTTAAATAATTTAGACTGGTGTCATCGAGTGCAAGATGGCAGTTACCAACGTGAAAGATTGGGTGTAAATTCATAATGTCAAATACAACAAAAGGTATTATTTTAGCGGGCGGTTCAGGTACACGTTTATATCCGATTACCAAAGGGGTATCTAAGCAATTATTGCCTATTTATGACAAGCCAATGGTGTATTACCCGCTTTCTGTACTTATGCTTGCAGGTATTCGTGAAGTACTGATTATTAGTACTCCTGAAGATATAGATGGTTTTAAACGTTTATTGGGTGATGGCGCTCAATTTGGTATTCAGCTTGAATATGCCGTCCAACCTAGCCCAGACGGCTTGGCACAGGCTTTTATTATTGGTGAAAGCTTTATTGGGGATAGTAATGTTTGCTTAGTGCTTGGAGATAATATTTTTTATGGTCAAGGTTTTACCCCAATGCTCCGTCAAGCCGTCGCACGTCAAAAAGGTGCAACGGTATTTGGCTATCAGGTGAAAGACCCTGAGCGTTTTGGTGTGGTTGAGTTTGACGAACAAAAGCGCGCAATTTCTTTAGAAGAAAAGCCTAAACAACCTAAATCTCACTTTGCAGTTACCGGTTTGTATTTTTATGACAATGATGTAATTGAAATTGCGAAACAAGTGAAGCCTTCTGAACGTGGAGAGTTGGAAATTACCACAGTTAATCAGATGTATTTACAGCGCGGTGATTTAAATGTGGAATTGCTTGGACGTGGTTTTGCATGGTTGGACACAGGGACACATGCGAGCTTACTTGAGGCAGCGCAGTTTGTAGAGACTATTGAAAAACGTCAGGGCTATAAAGTTGCGTGTTTAGAAGAAATTGCCTTGAATAATGGTTGGCTGAGTAAAGAACAGGTTTTAGAAATTGGTCAGAGCATGAGTAAAAATGATTATGGTCAGTATTTAATTTCATTGGTGAATGAGATATGAGCCAAGAGTCAATTTATGTAACTCAGCCTGTTTTACCTGAGCTTGAAGAATTTATTCCTTATTTAGAGCAAATTTGGAACAATAAAATTTTAACCAACTGTGGACCATTACATCAGCAGTTGGAAAAAGAGCTTTGTGAGTATTTGGGCGTTGATTATATTTCATTATTTAATAATGGAACAATTGCGTTAGTAACAGCACTACAGGCACTTGGGCTTGAACAAGGTGAAGTAATTACGACGCCTTACACTTTTGTTGCTACGGCTCATTCGATAGTTTGGAATAAACTCACGCCAGTCTTTGTTGATATTGACCCACACACATCTAATATTGACCCTATAAAAGTTGAGCAAGCCATAACTGATAAGACAGTCGCGATTTTACCTGTGCATTGTTATGGCATCCCTTGTGATGTGGAAGCATTACAAAATATTGCTACCAAGCATAATTTAAAATTAGTCTATGATGCGGCACATGCCTTTGGTGTAAAACATCATGGGAAAAGCTTACTCAATTATGGTGATTTAAGTGTATTGAGCTTTCATGCTACAAAAGTATTTAATACTTTTGAGGGGGGGGCTATTGTTTGTCACAGTGCTGAAATGAAACAACGCATTGACCGTTTAAAGAATTTTGGGATTGTGAATGAAAGTACAATAGATGATATTTCTTTAAATGGTAAGTTGAGTGAAGTACATGCGGCACTTGGCTTATTGCAATTAAAATCTATTGACCACACCTTGTTAATGCGTAAAGAAATAGATGTTTATTATCGTAAATTATTAGATGGTGTTGAGGGGATTAGCTGTATTCAACGTACAGCAACGGATGTTGATAATTATTCATATTTCCCAATTGTTGTTTCTGATTCATTTCGACTAAGTCGTGATGAGTTGTTTGAAGAGCTTAAAAAGCAGCATATTTTTGCACGTAAATATTTTTATCCAATTATGACTGATTTAACAGTTTATCATTCGTACAGAACAGAAACGCCTCAGGCTAAATTTTTGTCTGAGCATGTTTTATGTTTACCGATGTACCCAATGCTTAGTAAACAAGATATTCAGAAAATAGTAAGTGTTATAAAACAGGAGGTGGTGTGATGAGTCGCAAACGTATCTTATTTTTAGGGGCAGCGCCTTCTCAAATTCCACCGATAGAATATGCAAAATCACAAGGTCATTATGTAATTACTTGTGACTATCTACCTGAAAATCCTGGACATAAGTTAGCAGATGAATCTCATAATGTTTCGACAACAGATATAGAGGCAGTATTGGCACTTGCAGAAAAGTTGAAAATTGATGGAATCGTAGCTTATGCTTCTGATCCTGCAGCCCCTACAGCAGCGTATGTTGCAGAAAAAATGGGTTTAATAGGTAATCCATATCAGTCAGTTTTGATCTTGGCACGAAAAGATCTATTTAGAGCCTTTTTAGAGGAGCATGGTTTTAATGTTCCAAAGTCGCAGTCATTTTATAAATTAGAAGCAGCAAAAGAGTGGTTAGACCAGATTAGTGTCCCTGCATTTGTGAAGCCAGTAGATTCGTCTGGTAGTAAGGGTGTGACGGAAATTACAGCGAAGGACCAATTGGAAAAGGCATTTCAATATGCTTTAAATTTTTCTCGTGAAAAAAAAGTGGTTGTAGAGGAAAAAATCGTTAAACAAGGCTATCAGGTTGCTGGGGATGGTTTTGTTGTAGATGGTAAGCTAGTTTTTCGCTCTTGGGCGGATGAGCATTTTGATAAGTTGTGTAATGGACTTGTACCAATAGGTCAGACATTTCCTACTTCGCATAAACCAGATTTATTGGATGAGGCGCATAAAGAAACGCAAAGGTTATTGGATTTGCTGAATATTAAAACTGGTGCTTTAAATTTTGATTTTATGTTTTCTCAAGATGGAAAGTTTTATTTTCTTGAGTTGGGTCCACGTAATGGCGGTTGTCTGATTCCTGAAGTTATACGTTATGCGACAGGTGTCGATTTAATTAAAGCAACAGTTGACGCTGCTTTAGGATTAGATTGCAGTTATGTTCAGCAAAAACCTGTAAATGGCTTCTGGTCAAGCTATATGGTGCACAGCTTAGAGCAAGGAGTATTTAGTAAGCTTAATATTTCTGAAAGAGCCAGTAAAATGATTGTTGAAAAAAATATCTATGTCACAGATGGTGAAATAGTAAAAAAATATAGTGGTTCAAATGACACCTTGGGAATGATGATTTTACAATATCCAGACATGTCTACTATGTTGGAAATGATTGATAATATGGAGCATGATATTTGTGTCGTCACAAAATCATAGGGAAATTGGTGGTTATATGGGATTTGATTTAAATAATTTAAATCAGTTCCCTTATCATAACTCTAGAAAATATAATTCTGCTAGGTCTGCATTTTTAGATCTTTTGCAAAATTTGAAGGTGGAATCAATATGGGTGCCCAAGTTTATTTGTGACACGATGTTGAAGCCTTTGGAAATATTAAAAATTAATATTAAATTCTACGACCTAGATGCTAATTTTTACCCTCAAATTCCTTCTGAATTAGAAAAAAATGATTACCTATTGTATGTAAATTATTTTGGGATATGCACACAAAACCAAGAAAAGTTGGTGAGTTTATATCCTTGTGACAAAATTATTTTTGACCATTCACAAGCTTTTTTTGTCGAGCCATTTGAGGGAGCTCATACTATTTATTCGCCAAGAAAATTTTTTGCTGTAGCTGATGGTGGTCTTTTAATCACTGAAAAAGATATTAAACCAGTGGATGCTTCAAATCAAGAAGATGAACTAATCGAGCAATATAAGCATCTATTTATACGATCTATAAGTTGTGCACAACAAGGATATATGCAGTTTCAAAAAGCCGAAGCTATGTTGAATGACTGTATTCCTAAAAAAATATCTCCTATTAGTGAACTAATTTTAAACAATATTGATTATTTGCATGTAAAGGAGAAGCGACTTAATAATTTTAAATACTTGCATTCAAGACTTGGTCAATATAATCAGTTTAAACTGGATGTTAAAAAAATTGAATCTCCTCTTACTTATCCTCTATTATTAGATAAAAACTTTTCTAATAAACTCATTCAGTCAAAAATTTATACACCAACATATTGGCTAGATGCTTTAAAGAGAGTTGAAAAAGGTAGTATAGAGGATCATTTTATATCTAATACGACTCACCTAATTTGTGATCAAAGATATGGAGAGGAAGAAATGCAATTTCAAGTAGATAAAGTTAAGGAGTATTTAAATGAATATTAAAGGAAAAGTAGTTACATTGCGTGCCATAGAAATGAGCGATTTAGAGCTTTTAGCAAAATGGTCAAATTCACCTGAAATATGGAATATGGTCGGTGGATGGCATTTTCCATATTCTAGTTTAAGTACTGAGGAATATATTAAGAATATTAATAATAACAATATGAAGTATCAAAACTTTGCAATTGATACGGAGGAAATGGGTTTTATTGGAACAGTAAATTTAGTTGATATAGACTGGAAGAATAGTAATGCCTTTAATGGAATTATGCTTGGAGATAAAGATAGTCGGGGTAAGGGTTATGCTTTGGATGCCGTAATGACAATGATGCGTTACGCATTTAAAGAGCTTGGGTTATATCGATTGGACGGTAATATGATTGCTTATAATGAACGTTCGATCGATTTTTATACTCGAAAATGTGGTTGGGTTGTTGAGGGTAGGAAAGAAGGGTGGTTTTATCGCAATGGAAAGCGACATGATAAGGTAATAGTTGGAATTACTCATGAGCAATATGATCGTCATATAGAAATTACAAAGTATTGGGATGAATAACCCCTATGACTGGTGTGTCTTTACGTTTAAATATTTTGGCTAGCTATGCTAGCCAAATTTATTTAATCGTCATTAGTATTGCAATACTACCTATATATATGAAATATATGGGGGCGGAAGCTTATGGTCTTGTTGGTTTTTTTGCTATGTTGCAAGGACTGTTCGCTTTACTCGATTTTGGACTCACGCCTACTATTAGTAGACAAACAGCGCAATATAACGCAGGCGCAGTTGCGGCATTGGAATTTAGGCAGCTTTTTCGTTCTTTAAGCATTATTTTTGCTTTCATCGCAAGTGTTGGTGGTGGTTTACTTTTTTACTTTAATACCTATATTGCAGAACATTGGCTAAAAATAGAAAACCTGACCATAGCAGATGTATTATTCTGCTTACAAATAATGGCAATTTGTGTGGCATTAAGATGGATGACGGGTTTATATCGGGGTGTGATATCTGGCTTCGAGCATATTGTTTGGCTCAGTACTATTAATATTCTCATTGCTACATTGCGTTTTCCAGGCGTTTTGCTGTACATGTATTATGGTGGTTTTACAGTTAAAAGCTTCTTTGCATTTCAGCTTATTGTTGCTTTATTTGAGTTTTTTCTTCTTGCAGCCAAAGCATATAAACTTTTACCTAAATTAGATAACAAAAAAGAGATTGGTTGGTCATTGCAACCAGTTAAACCTTTATTAGGATTTGCTTTAACCATTGCTTTTACCTCATCGATTTGGGTTTTACTTACTCAGCTTGATAAGTTCGTATTGTCAGGTATTTTGGCTTTATCTGAGTATGGGTATTTTACTTTAGCTGTGTTGGTGGCTGGTGGGGTGTTGCAAATAGGTGCACCCATCAGCGCTGCGATTATGCCTAGAATGGCACGATTGCAAGGTGAGCAAAACTATGAGGAGTTAAAAATTATTTATATTGGGGCTACAGAGTTTGTTGCAGTTATTGTGGTTACGGCGGGTATAGTCTTGGCCATGCTTGCAAAACCCGTACTTTATGTGTGGACGGGAGATGTATTGTTGGCAGAAAAAACAGCGCCTATTTTGCAACTTTATGCTTTGGGGAATGCAGTTCTTGCTTTAGGTGCTTTTCCCTATTATCTACAATATGCCAAAGGTAATTTAAGGCTACATTTTATTGGCAACTTGGTAACAGCAATAGTATTAATTCCTGCTATAATTTGGGCGGCAAAAAACTACGGTGCAATAGGCGCAGGTTGGGTATGGTTATCTATACAGCTGGCTTATCTTATTTTTTGGGTGAGTTTTGTACATAAAATCATTGAGCCACATATAAATTTACAGTGGTTTAAGGCATTTTTACCAAGTGTTTGCTCGGTTTCATTGCTATGCAGTGTCGTGATGTATTGTGTAAGCTTTTCACAACAGCGCGGAGTAGCATTATTACAAATTGTGCTTGTGAGTTTGATCAGTTTGATGGTTGCTGCACTGAGCTCGAAGCAAGTTAGAAGTAAAGTCCAATCTAAACTGTTTGAGAAGTTTTATGAGTTTAAGTAACAAAGACGATATTCAAGTATCTGTATGTGTAGTGACGTATAACCAAGAGAAGTATATTGCAGAGTGCTTGGAAAGTTTAGTCACTCAGCAAACCAGTTTTAAGTTTGAAATTATTGTGGGTGAAGATTGCTCAACAGACAATACAAGAAAAATTATTCAGCAATATGTAGAGCAATATCCAGATTTAATAGTTCCCTTATTTTATGAAGAAAATGTAGGCGCTGTGGAAAATGTGAAGCGAGTCTATAAAGCAGCAAAAGGTAAATATATCGCACATATGGATGGGGATGATATGGCTTTGCCAAATAAGTTACAGAGGCAGTTTGATATTTTAGAAGCTAATCCTGACTGTTCGATATGCGTACATAATATGTTGGCTATTGATTCAGAGGGTAATTCCACTAAAAGAGTATTTAAGTGTTTTCCTGAAAAAAAATATACATTATTAGATATGTATTTAATTAATCCGTTTTTTATACATTCATCAAAAATGTTTATCAATAAAATTGATGAATATATTGATCAACTAAATGTAAATGCTTTAGATATAGAGGTGCATATTGAGCAGGCTAAACAAGGAGATATTTATTTCATAAGCGAATGTTTAGGGGTATATCGACAGTTTGTGGGGATAACCTATGATGATAAACTGATTAATCCCTTGATCCCAAGGAGAATAATTTCTACTTACGAGAATATTGAGAAAAGTTATTTTTCATTATCTGAAATAATAAAGGTAGAATTTAAATATAAGTATATATTGTTAAAATATTCTTTTTATTATATTAGGAAGTCTGAGTTGGTTAAGTCTTTTAAATTCTTTCTAAAGGCTGTATTTAGTAAAATATAATGAATGTTAAGTCATAAAATTGTATTTGAAAATTTTTTGATAGAGAATTTTGTGAAAAAAATAAAGTTATCTCCCTTTTATTTGGCTATAGCATTGTACACAATTTCAAATATTATATTTGCTGTAATGGCAATAAATAATAAGGAAATGGTGGTTGAGTTCTATAGTTATACTGTAGATGCGAGCTTAATGCTTAAAGCTTTGTTTCTTCAAACTTTTTCATTGGTTTTTTTAATTTTTTTGTATAAGCTCTATGAAAGAAAACAAAAATTTAAACAGTTAGAAGTAAATGGGTATGGTAATTTGTCGGGATGGTTATTGCTGATCTATCAAATCTTCTATATTTTATTGGCTATCTTTTTTAATGTTGGAGTGGTGGGTCAAACTGTTAATAATGTTAATTCTAATATATTAATTATAGTGAGTTTACTATCTGCTGATTCATTTTTCTTTATTGTTGGGTCTCAATTGAAGTCTAAAAAGCTTTTTCAATTAAATGCAATTGTTTATTTAATTTCTACTATATTGCGTGGATGGATGGGGGGGATTCTTATTTTATTTTTTGTATACTTATGTCGGGAGTTGTATTTAAGAATTAGTATTAAATCATTATTGGTCTCTCTTTTTTTTGCGATATTAGTTGTTTTGCTATTACCATTTCTAGTTGATTTGAAATTTGGAATTAGAGGTGGGGAGATAGTCTTTGATATTAATGATTATTTTAGTAGATTGGAGACGTCTGTAGAGTATTTGATGAGTAGATTTCAGCATGTAGGTCATATTTATATTCTGCTGAATAAGGCAGGTTATTACTATAGTGCATATCAGGGGTTAGGAATTAGATCATTTTTATTAGAAGGCAATGTTCCATATACTTTATATAATAAAATTATTGGGGCTAAAGGAGTTTCATTATCTGAATTTATGGTTAAAGATGAGTTTGGTGGAACATGGAATACGAATACTGGAATAGTTGGTTGGTGGGTTGTTTTAAAGGAAAGTATTGTTTTTTTTATAATGTACTGGTCTTTTTTAATATTTGTTACTTATAGTTTAATTTATAGGTTTGCTACTAGGCAGTTGTTTTTAACTATTGCTTTATTTTCTATAATATATTTTTATCATGGTTGGTTATCATCATTTTTTAATTTATTATTTTTGACTTGGTTGTTAGTGATTTTAAAAAAGATTAGATTATGAAAATTTTATATCTTATTACAGGTCTTGGTGGTGGTGGAGCAGAAAAAGTTGTTTCCGACTTGGCCGATCAAATGTTTATCTTAGGTCATCAAGTTAAAATTGCCTATCTAACAGGGGAAATTTTAGTACGACCTAAAAGTATTAATATAGATCTAATATCTTTAGGTTTGAATAATCTTTATGGATTATATTCAGCATCAAAAAAATATAAAAAAATGATTAAAGATTTTCAACCTGATGTTGTGCATGCTCATATGGTTCATGCTAACATTTTTGCACGTATCAATCGTATTGGCTGTGCAATACCAAAATTAATTTGTACTGCTCATAACTCTAACGAAGGTGGTCAGTTACGTATGTTAGCTTATAAGTATACTAATTTTCTCTCCGATTTAAATACAAATGTTAGTCAAGAGGCATCTAAATCTTTTGTTTTAAAAGGAGCATTCAATAAAAATAATTTAATTACAGTTTATAATGGTATAGATTTAAATAAGTTTATTTTTTTTAATAAAGATATCAAATCAAATGAATTAAAGTTTGTGTCTGTTGGACGTTTTAATGTACAGAAGGACTATCCAAACTTATTACATGCTATTGCTATTTTTCTTGAGAATCTACAACAAAAAAAATATATATTTAAAATTGTTGGAGAGGGTGAGCTTAGATCGCAGATAGAAGAGCTAATCGAGCATTTAGGTTTAAAGGACAATGTGACTTTGCTTGGGCGTAGAGATGATATACCCCAACTAATGCAAGAAGCAGATTTTTTTATTTTATCATCAGCTTATGAAGGTTTTGGCTTGGTTGTTGCAGAGGCAATGGCATGTGGCGCTTTTGTCATTGCGACAAATAGTGGTGGCGTGGCTGAAGTAATGGGAGATACAGGAATATTAGTTCCACCTCAAGATAGCAAGGCGCTAGCAGAAGCAATAAAACAAGCAGTAAGCAAAACACCTATAGAGATACAAGAAAATAACTTAAAAGCACGAAAACGTGTGGAAGAGTTATTTTCTTTAGAAAAATCAGTTGAAAACTGGTTAAAAATTTATAGAGAAGAATGAAAACTTTATGTTAAACATAGTTTATATTATTACTCGCTCAGATGTGCTTGGTGGTGCGAGCGTACACCTACTTGATCTAGCAAAAGGCATGGTCAATTTAGGGCATAAGGTTCATATTTTAGTGGGTGGAACTGGTATTTTTACGGAAGAACTTAAAAGGAATAATATAAACTTCAGCTCATTAAAATACTTAAAAAGAGAAATCGCTTTAACACACGATGTGCTTGGTTTTTGGGAAATAAAAAAACATTTAAAACAACTTAAGCCTGATATTGTTCATTGCCATTCGAGTAAAGCAGGCCTATTGGGACGTTTAGTTGCTAAATCATTGGGTTTACCTGTAGTATTTACAGCTCATGGTTGGTCTTTTACAGAAGGAATAAGTTCAAGAAAACAGAATGTTTATGCAAAAATTGAAAAATTTTTAATTAACTTTTCAGATCATATTATTACAGTTTCAGAATTTGATCGTATTTATGGTTTTAATTTTGGCGTTGGATCGCCAGATAAGGTAACTACTGTTCATAATGGTATACCTATTCAAGACTCAAAAACTAAAGAGAATAATGTAGTTGGAAAAACTTGTAAGATAATAATGGTTGCACGTTTTGATGATCAGAAAGATCAAATAACTTTAATTCAAGCATTAGGTTTGTTGAAAGATAAAAATTGGGTTATGGAGTTTATAGGATCAGGCCCTACTCTTGAATGTTGCAAACAAGAAGCGAATAAATTAGGGTTAGAAAATAAAATAAAATTCCTTGGACAGCAACGTAATGTTAAAGATTTTTTAGATAACTCTGATATCTTTGTGTTATCTACAAATTATGAGGGGTTTCCTTTAACAATTCTTGAGGCTATGCGAGCTAAATTACCGGTTATAGCAACAAATGTTGGCGGTAATAATGAAAGTGTTATGGGTGAAAAAACAGGCTTTTTGACGAAGAAGAATGATGCACAAGATTTATCCCGTGCTCTTTCTATTTTAATTGATGATAGAAATTTAGCTATAGAAATGGGTAAGCAAGGATATGAGCGTTTTATGACAGAATTTACACATGATTTAATGCTTAAAAAAATTCTTAAAATCTATACAGAAGTAGTTGCTAGAAAATGAAGCTATTAATCACTGGTGCAACAGGCTTTGTTGGTACAGCCCTGATTGAACGGGTGAGTAGAGTATATGATACGATTGCTTTAGTCCGCCCTCAGAATCATGTACTTTCTGCAAATATCCAACAACTTGTTGCTGCTAATATTTTTGCAGCTGACTTACCTGAAAATATAGACGTTATTATTCATTTAGCTGGTCGTGCCCATATTTTAAATGAACAAACAACAGACCCATTAAGCGAATTTCGCAAAGTGAATGTGGACGGGACTTTGCAATTAGCACGTCAGGCTTTAGAAAAAAAAGTAAAACGTTTTATTTTCATGAGTTCTATCGGTGTGAATGGTTCAGTAACATTACAGCAGCCATTTACAGAAGATGCTATACCACAACCTCATGCAGATTATGCGGTTTCTAAACTCGAAGCCGAACATGAACTTAAAAAACTATTTGCAGGATCAGACACAGAGCTCGTCATTATTCGCCCACCTTTAGTTTATGCCGCTCATGCACCAGGTAACTTTGCTCGGTTACTCAAACTAGTTGCGAGCAATTTACCTTTACCTTTTGCAGGCACAAACAATAAACGTAGCTTTGTTGCGCTTGAAAACTTGGTAGACTTTATTCAAACCTGTATTGGACATCCAAATGCAGCCAATCAAACATTTCTAGTCGCAGATCAAGCTCGTATTTCTACACGTGAGCTAGGGCAATATTTAAAGCAGGGCATGGGAAAACCCGCACGTTTTATTTATATTCCGCAACCGCTTATGAAACTAGGCGCAGCATGTATTGGCAAATCCAAACTCTATGAGCAGTTGTTTGAGTCACTAGAGGTCGATACGACCAAAGCTCAGAAGTTGTTGGGTTGGACAGCGCCATTGAGTACCCAGCAAGCGATGCTGCAAGCGGGTCAAAATTATTTAAAAATGAAAGAGTAATTTACGCATGTCAATTTTTGCACTGAGCATCGTATTTTTTATACTGACATTACTATTCACATGCTACATGCGTCATTATGCCCTCAAAAAAAATATAATAGACAATCCCAATGAACGTAGCTCTCACAGTGTACCCACGCCCCGCGGTGGTGGTGTCGCGGTGGTGGGTAGCTACTTGTTGGCGCTGGCTGTGCTGATCTATAGCCAACAATTGACCGTACATATTGGTTTAACACTAATAGTAGCGGGTTTTGTCATCGCTTTACTTGGTTTTTTAGATGACCATGGACATATTAACTCCATGCTGCGTTTAGCCGTTCATTTTTTGGTGGCCATTGGCGTGGTGATCAGCTTGGGTAGCTTTAGCGAAGTTACGGCTTTTAATGGTCTGCAACTTGGCTTTCTCGCCAATATTATTGCAGTATTATTTTTGGTATGGTTGCTCAATCTATACAACTTTATGGATGGCATTAACGGAATTGCCAGTGTCGAAGCCATTACTACTGTCGTTAGTATGGTCATTTTGTATTATGTACTGAATACCACATTAAACGTAGACATACTTTGGTTATTGGCAGCCTGTGTATTTGGCTTTTTACTGTGGAACTTTCCCAAGGCTAAAATTTTCATGGGCGATGCCTGTAGCGGATTTCTCGGCCTCACTTTGGGTATTTTGGCGCTCATCGCCCTCAAAGAAAATTTAGCCCTGTTTTGTGCATGGATTATTTGTTTAGGGGTGTTTGTGGTGGATGCGACTTATACCCTAATAAAACGCGTATTGAGCGGCTATAAAATGTATGATGCGCATCGCAGCCATAGCTATCAAATTTTATCGCGTAAATGGGGTAACCATACGCCAGTGACTTTAGCGGTAGCAGCTGTTAATTTATTGTGGCTCTTTCCAATCGCCTATATCACAACCACACAATTATGGGCATATCCTGAAATGGCAGTGTTGATTGCTTATTTACCTTTAATATTGATTGCTATTAAATTAAGAGCGGGAACACCTGATGCCTGAGAAAAAATTACTCATTCTCGGGGCAGGAGGTTTTGGTCAATCAATTGCTGAAGTTGCTGAACTGCTAGGTAAATGGAAGAGTATTTCATTTGTTGATGATCGATGGCCTGAGCAACAACAGGTTGGTCGCTATACAATTATTGCAAATATTCAATCTTTAGAAGCAATCAATTTGCATAGTTTTGAAGCCATTATAGCAGTTGGAAATAACCAAATACGACAAAAATGGCAACAATTATTGCTTGATTTATCTATACCCATTACGACTATTATACATCCACAAACTGTCATTGCTCCTAGTGCGAAAATAGGGCAGGGGGTAAGTATTATGGCTGGGTGTGTTATTGGAACGAATACGATTATCCAAGATGGTGCTATTTTAAATATGGGTACATTATTGGACCATGATGTGGTGGTTGAACAATTTGTACACTTAAGTATTGGGGTGAAAGTTGCAAGTAATAATATTATCCCTACATTTTCTTTCTTGGAAGTGGGAAGTATCATAGAACATAAGTCTTAATAACAACTTCTTTAAATTAAGATATGACGTGCTGAAAAATATATGAAATCTCTTGTAATTCCTCTGGTTGAATCTCCACGTTCAGCAAAACTCGCGTTTTTAGTCATTTTAGACTTTTGTATTTTCCCGGTTCTAATCTGGCTTTGTTATGCCATCCGACAGTTTGATCTCGGTGCAGAAGTTGTACCTAATATTCCCTTTGGTTCGGTCTGGGTGAGTGCTATTGCAGTCTTTGCGCTGTTTATTTCTGGTGTATACCGTTTTATTGTTCGTACCTTCAATGAATTTTTTATTGCCAAATTAGGTTTGGCAACCCTATTCAGCGTGATTGGTCTGTACTTGTTGGCTTATAGCACGCATGCGTTTATTCCGACCTCAATCCCTTTAATGTTTGGCTTTATGATGTTCGCCTGGGTCTGGTTCAGCCGGAGTATTATTCGTTTTGTCGTTCAATCTTATTTGAAGTCAGGTGTCCCGAAAAAACGTATCGCGATTTATGGAGCAGGTCATGCAGGCCAACAGGTAGCAGCGACTTTAAACCGTTCTAATGAACATCTACCGATTATATTTATTGATGATGATCCGTCTTTAAGTGGTCAAAATATTGGTGGTATCCAAGTTTTTTTACCACATACTGCTTTGAAATGTTTTACAAAACTCAAAATTGATGAAATTTTAATTGCACTCCCGTCAGTAGGGCGAATACGTAAAAGTGAAATTATTAAGTTTTTAGAGCCGGCTCATTTAAAAATTACCGAGATTCCGGGTCTGACTAAACTGGTCAATGGTGAAATTCGAATTTCTGATATTCAGGAAGTCGATATTATTGATTTACTGGGGCGTGATCCTGTACCGCCCGTTCCAGCGCTTTTGACTAAAAATATTAACAATAAAGTAGTCATGGTCACAGGCGCGGGTGGTTCGATTGGTTCAGAACTATGTCGCCAAATTATTAAAAACCAGCCGGCCAAGATTATCATTTATGAACTGACAGAATTTGCTTTATATCGTATCGATAAAGAATTACGTCTTACGGCAAGCTGTGAAATTATTCCAATTTTAGGCTCAGTTCTTGATGAGCGCAAGCTGGAACGCGTGATTGAACAGTATGGCGTACAAACCGTTTATCACGCCGCTGCTTATAAGCATGTGCCGCTGGTGGAGTGTAATCCGCTGGCTGGTTTGAAAAACAATGCCGTTGGAACCGCCTTTAGTGTGAATGCTGCGGTAAAAAAAGGCGTAGAAACCTTTGTGCTGATTTCAACTGATAAAGCCGTACGTCCAACCAACGTGATGGGGGCGACCAAACGTATGGCAGAGTTGTACTGTCAGGCTATGGCAGAGGCTCAGGATCAGACTCAGATCAGTATTGTGCGTTTTGGTAATGTGCTTGGCTCTTCGGGCTCAGTCGTGCCGCTGTTTAAACAACAAATTGCCAAGGGCGGGCCAATTACCGTGACTGATCCAGAAGTGACCCGTTTCTTTATGACCATTCCGGAAGCCTCGCAGCTGGTGATTCAGGCCGGTGCTTTGGGTACAGGAGGCGACGTGTTCTTGCTGGACATGGGCGAGCCGGTAAGGATTCAAGATCTGGCACGACAAATGATTTCCCTCAGTGGCCTCAAGGTTCGTGAGGACAAAAATCCAAATGGCGATATTGAAATTCAATATACCGGCTTGCGTCCAGGTGAAAAATTATACGAAGAGCTGCTGATTGACGAAGAAAATACAGAAATTACTGCACATACCCGTATTCTAAGATCGGTAGAAAAGCATTATCCATTGGCAGAAATTCTGGAGGTCTTTAACCAGATCCATGAGCTTTCAGCGACGCAGCCCGATATTGAATGGGCATTGACCCAGCTGGAATACTATGTGGATGGTTATGTCCGTGGTAATAAAATTCAAGTGAACTAGGTTTTTATAAATATGATTAAGAAAGCAATTCTTCCTGTGGCAGGTTTGGGTACGCGTTTTTTGCCGGCCAGTAAAGCAATTCCCAAAGAAATGGTGACTGTGGTCGATCGTCCTGCAATTGAATATGTGGTACGTGAAGCCGTGGCTGCCGGGATTGAACAGATTATTCTGGTGACGCATTCTTCCAAGGCATCAATTGAAAACTACTTTGATCGTAACTTTGAGCTGGAAACCACACTTGCACAAAAAAATAAAACCGATTTACTCAAAGAAATTACTGAAATTTTACCGGCAGGTGTCAGTATCATTAGCGTACGTCAACCACAGCCATTAGGTTTGGGACATGCGGTACTGTGTGCGAAAGCTGTGATTGGTGAAGATGACTTTGCGGTTCTACTTCCTGATGTTCTGGTGAAAGATACACAGACTCAGAATGACTTGAGCTTAATGATTCAGCGCTATGAAGCCTCTGCAGCAGCACAAATCATGGTTGAAGCGGTACCTGACCATCTGGTGGATCAATATGGCATTGTCGATGTGGCAGAGTCACCAGCTGAAGGTCACAGTATTGTGATGCAAGGGATTGTCGAGAAACCGGCAGTTGGGACGGCACCATCGAATCTGTCTGTGGTGGGGCGTTATATCCTGCCGGCAAAAATCATGCAGCTGTTGGAACAGACACCACTCGGGGCGGGCAATGAAATCCAGCTCACCGATGCCATCGCCATGTTGCAGCAGACTGAAGCGGTTGAAGCTTATCGTATGAAAGGTCAAACTTTTGATTGTGGTAACAAGCTTGGCTATTTAAAAGCTGTTTTACATTATGGCGTGGATCATCCCAAACTTGGTCAAGAGTTTAAAGTATTAATTCAGGAACTGGCATTATAATAATCAAGGGATACTATGAAAGTCGCGGTACTGGGAAAAACCTTATTTTCAGGGGTCATTGCGGCCCTTTTAGCTGAATGTGGTCATCAGGTGGTCTGGTGTAATAGCTTTGGTGCAGATGAGTCAGCTCGGCCCTATTTTCAGGATGAATCCCTCCAGCTATTACTGCAAAAACAGGAAAAGTCTGGCTTTTTAAACTGTTGCGATTTTCAGCATCTGGATTTCAATCAGGAGGCTTTTTTCTTTAGTTTTAATGCAACTGAAGAGCATATGGCATTGCAGATGCTGAATACCATCAGACATGCCTGTTTTGCTCATCCCAAACTAATGATCAATGCCTCGACTTTTGGCTTGCATGGAACCCAACGTTTTCAGCAACTTCTGCCGAATGATGACTGGATTTACCTGCCAGATATCATTCAGGAAGGCAATGCGATTCGAAGTTTTATGCAGGCCAGTCAGCTGATAGTCGGCTGTGACCAACCGGATGCACAGCTTAAAATCAGAGAGCTGTTACGGCCCTTATTCCCGCGTGCGCAGCAGTATCTGTTTATGCCGGTTCTGGATGCCGAATTTACCAAGTTGAGTATTTCCGGCATGCTGGCCACCCGGATCAGTTATATGAATGATCTGGCCAGTGTGGCAGAAAAGCTTGGCATTGATATTGAACAGGTACGGCAAGGCATGGCTGCGGATAACCGGATTGGTTCTGCCTATCTGTTCCCCGGTGTTGGTTTTGGTGGAGAAAATTTCTCTCATGATATCCGGACGCTTACTCACGCCGTGGCAGATTCAGGAGTGAAAAACCAGTTGCTGGAACAGGTCTGGGACATTAACGAACAGCAAAAAGAATTATTGTTCCGTAAACTCTGGAACTATTTCCGTGGCGATTTACAAGGCAAAGTGGTGGCGATTTGGGGCGCAGCCTTTAAAGAAAATACCCCGAGCATCCAGCAATCTCCAGTACATGCCATGCTGACTGCATTATGGGCACAGGGTGTGACAGTCAAACTGCATGATCCACAGGCACTGGCGAATATTGAAAAGGTCTATGGGCCACGAGAAGACTTAATTCTGTGTAAAGACCAGTATCAAGCTGTGGAAGGGGCGTATGCCTTGTGTCTGATGACGGCATGGAAACAGTATGGCAGTCCGAATTATCCGTATTTGATCAAGCTGATGCAGCATCCCCTGATTCTAGACGGGCGTAATCTGTATGATCCGACGTATGTCAAGACACGCGGTTTTAATTATATTGGGGTGGGACGTTAATGTTGAGCCATTTTAATCCAAGCCTAAGCACAGAAACAGTGTGTCAGAAACTCGCCTCGAATAAAGATCAACTGCAATCGGAACATCTACGGGAACTGTTCGCTGCTGACCCGCAGCGTTTTAACAAATACTCAATCCAGTTTGAGCAGTTGCTATTTGACTATAGTAAACACAGAATCAATAAGAATGTGCTGCAGGGCCTGATCGAATGGGCCGATGCACAGAACCTCAGATCCTGGATTGGTTCCCTATTTTCCAATCAAAAAATCAACTATACCGAGCAGCGTGCTGCCATGCACTGGGCACTGCGCCTGCCCAAACAGGATCAACAGCATGCTGATCTGGCAGCTGATGTACATGGCCAGCTGGAACGGATGTATGCGCTGGTGGAACAGATTCATGCCGGGCAGCGTCGGGGTGCCACCGGAGAAGTAATTCAAGATGTGGTCAATATTGGTGTTGGTGGATCAGATCTGGGTCCCTTGATGGTCACGCATGCTTTATCTGATTTTAAATACCAGTCTGCCCAGCCACTCAACGTACATTTTGTTTCGACTATGGATGGCAGTCAGTTGTCTGAGCTGTTGCATCAGCTGCGTCCGGAAACGACACTGTTTATTATTTCCTCCAAATCCTTCGGCACCATTGATACCCTGACCAATGCTCAGACGGTACGCTTGTGGCTGGAAAAGGCCTTAGGTCAACATCCTTATATTCTCAAGCATCATTTTATTGGAGTATCAACCAAGCCGGAAAAAATGACCGCATGGGGAATTGCGCCGGAAAACCAGTTATTGCTTTGGGACTGGGTCGGCGGGCGTTATTCACTCTGGTCCTGTATCGGACTGCCAATTGCCTTGAGTATCGGGATTGAAGGCTTTAAGCAGCTGCTGGCTGGTGCCTATGCAGTGGACCAGCATTTCCAGTACCAGCCTTTTGAACGCAATATTCCGGTATTGATGGGATTGTTGGGGGCTTGGAATACCAATTTTCTGGATATTCAGACCCATGCAATTCTGCCTTATGACGGCCGGCTGAAATATTTTGCATCTTACTTGCAACAGCTGGAAATGGAATCAAATGGTAAGTCAATCCAGCGTAATGGAGAGAAAGTCCAGTTCGATACCTGTCCGATCATCTGGGGTGAAGTGGGGCCGAATGCCCAGCATGCCTTCTATCAATTATTGCATCAGGGAACTCAGTCAGTTAGCTGTGATTTTATTGCGCCGGTAGAGCGTTATAATAGCCAACAATATACCTATGCAGACAGTGCCGAAGCATTGGTAGAACAACATCATTTGGCCTTATCTAACTGTCTGGCGCAGTCGCGCTTACTGGCTTTTGGCAATGAAGCGCTGGATCAGGCTGAATTGGCGAGCTTGCCGGCCTATAAGCAGTATGAAGGCAATCAGCCAAGCAGTACCCTGTTATTGCAGGAGCTCAATCCATACAGTTTGGGCATGCTTATTGCACTCTATGAACATAAGGTATTTGTCCAATCTGTGCTGTGGAATATCAATCCGTTTGATCAGTGGGGCGTAGAAAAAGGCAAGGAAATTGCCAATCAGTTATTGCCGATCCTCAATGGTGAACAGAGTGATCTGGATGGTCTGGATGGTTCAACCCAAGGTTTAATTAAAATTCTATTAGGAAAGTCACATGGCTAAAATTCTGGTCACCGGTGGGGCAGGCTATATTGGTTCACATACCTGTGTGGAATTATTAAATGCCGGGCATGAGGTCATCGTTTTAGATAATCTGTGCAATAGCGCTGCTGAGTCTTTAAATCGGGTGCAACAGTTGACCCAAAAAAGCCTGACATTTATACAAGGTGATATCCGTGATGCTCAATTATTAGATCAGGTATTTCAGCAACACTCGATTGAGGCCGTGATTCATTTTGCCGGTCTGAAAGCGGTCGGAGAAAGCCAGCAAATACCATTGGCTTATTTTGACAATAATATTGCCGGTTCAATCAGCCTGGTTCAGGCGATGCAGCGCGCACAGGTTTTTAAACTGGTATTTAGTTCCTCAGCCACGGTCTATGGCGAAAATAATCCTTCACCTTTAAATGAAGAGATGCCTACCGGAATGCCGACCAATAACTATGGCTATACCAAACTGATTGTTGAGCAGCTCTTAGAAAAGTTGTCTGTGGCGGATGAACGTTGGTCGATTGCCTTATTACGTTATTTTAATCCGGTCGGCGCGCATAAAAGTGGCCAGATTGGGGAAGATCCACAAGGTATTCCCAATAACCTGATGCCTTTTGTGACTCAAGTGGCAGTCGGTCGTCGTGAAAAGCTATCTATTTTCGGTCATGATTATGACACGGTGGATGGGACTGGTGTGCGCGATTATATACACGTAGTCGACTTAGCCAATGCACACTTATGTGCCCTCAATAATCGTTTAACTGCGCAAGGTTGCCGTGCCTGGAATATTGGTACAGGTAATGGCATTTCAGTGCTACAAGTTAAAGATACGTTTGAGCAGGTGAATGGTGTTGCGATTGCATTTGAATTAGCCCCTCGTCGTGAAGGCGATGTGGCCACCTGTTTTGCAGACAATACCCGTGCAGTCCAAGAGTTGGGCTGGCAACCTCAGTATGGTTTAGAGGACATGCTCGCTGACAGCTGGAACTGGCAGAAGCAGAATCCGAATGGCTATCGTTAAAATTTTTATAGCGATATAAATATAAAACGGGAGCTTTTGATGAACAGCTCCCATTTTTATTGTGCTGTATGCGTGAAGATTAACTCTGAATCAGCTGAGTTAACTCATCGACATAATTCTGCATTGATCGTGGATTATGATCACGACGGCTTTCAATATTCAGACGCAATAGCGGTTCAGTATTCGATGCCCGCACATTAAAACGCCATGCACCAAAATTAAGGCTGACCCCATCGGTCTGATCGATCTCCGGCTGCTGATCGGCATAATGATCGAAAAGTTTTTGGATGGTCGCTTGGGTATCGGCGACTTTAAAGTTGATTTCACCACTGCATGGGAACTTGGCGATCATCTCCTCCACCAGAGAAGATAAAGATTGCTGTGTTTCTGATAATACGGCAATAGCCAGTAACCATGGAATCATGCCGCTATCGCAATAGGCAAAGTCACGGAAATAATGATGTGCACTCATTTCACCGCCATAGGCCGCATTATGCTCACGCATCACATCTTTAATAAAGGCGTGACCTGACTTGGACTGAACCGTGATCCCTTGATATTGCTCTACAATATCCAGTGTATTCCAGACCAAACGCGGATCATGTACAATTTTTTCGCCAGATTGCTTCAGCAAGAAGGCTTGAGCCAGAAGGCCGACAATATAATAGCCTTCAATAAACTGGCCTTTTTCATCGAACAGGAAGCAGCGGTCAAAGTCACCATCCCAGGCAATGCCCATATCTGCGCCATGCTGAATGACCGCATCACGGGTGCTGTCACGGTTTTCAGTTAAAATCGGATTGGGAATCCCGTTCGGGAAATTGCCGTCAGCTTCATGATGAATCTTGATAAATTCGACCGGAATATTGAGTTGTTGAAACTTTTGCTCAATCGCATCAATCACATGGCCTGCTGCACCATTCCCGGCATTCATCACCAGTTTCATCGGACGGATTTTTGCCGGATCAATATAGCTCATCAGGTGATTTACAAATTCAGGCAGGATATTATATTGTTCAGTATAACCTTTTTGGACAACCTCAATGAATTCTCCTGATTCTGCCAAGGCCTGAATCTCTTTAAGACCAGTATCGGCACTGATCGGGCGGGCATTTTCACGTACCAATTTCATACCATTATAGTCCATCGGATTATGACTGGCCGTCACTTCAATTCCACCTTGGACATCGAGATGAAATGCGCCGAAATAGACTTCTTCCGTGCCGGTCATGCCCAGATCCAGAACATTGACACCCGCATCATTTAAACCGTGAATGGTGGCCTCTTTTAAACCTTCACTGCTGAGCCGGATGTCACAGCCAATGACCACCGTTTTAGGTTGATAAATCTGTCCATAAGCACGGCCAATTTTATAGGCAATCTCTTCATTGAGCTCGGTGCCGAGTTTGCCGCGAATGTCATAGGCTTTAAAACAAGTGAGTTCTGTCATCTGAATTCTCTAAATAATTCCTGAGAAGTGAGGAAGTATCATTATAGGAGGAAAATAGTTCCTATATGCCAAGTTACTGTTTAACTTTTATATCTTCTTTAAAAATAGCTGTTTAAGTGTATAAAGTACTTATTCATCTAATTTTTAAAGTTTAGTACTTCAGCATGCTATTTTATATGTTAGCTCTTAGTGAAATTTATATCGATTTTACCTTTGCCAAGATCCGTTCCGCCCAGTCAGCGTAATAATTTACATCTTCTACCTCTTCCTTTTTTGAAGGATGATTAATTGTAGTTATTGCAGTAATACCTCTCATTTCAGATAGAAACTTTTTAGGCCAACTGAGTGATTGAAACAGTATTGAATTATTTAATATTTCTAAATCTGTCTCAATTAATCGTTGAGTTTTTTCTTCATATGGGAGTAATAAGGTAGAGATATTTTTTTTACCATCTGAAGTATCAATTTCACACAAATAAAATTGATGATTATTTTCTATGTTTAAAATTTTATAGACATAAAAGTAGCGTAATTGATTGTTTGCAAACTTATGCCCTCTGAAACGTTTATATTTTTTAAAAGGTGAGTTCTTTATTTCTTTGATTTTATATCCTTTTTTCTCAATTTGTTCCAGTAGTTTAATCAAGTCTTTATAAGTGACTCGCTCTAGTTGAATTTCTGATTCAGTTGTACATCCAGGCACTGTACCCTCTATATCTCCTTCTCCACCAGCAAATCCTTCTTCTTGATTTTGATCTTTATCCATTTGCTTTCGTCTTTTACGTACTACAGTTTTAGCAGGAGGTGTCTCTAAAGAAATTTTTAATTCTTCAATTGTATAAATTTCTCCAGGTAGGTTTCTTAGCTTGGCCAGTAGTTTATCGATATCTGCCTCAGCATTTTTATTCAATTTCTCTTTAGGTTGACTCGCTGGTTTTGGTTTGTTTGAACCTTGCCCTTGAGCATTTTTGACCTGTTGTATGATTTTTTTTGAAGTGAAATGAAATTGAATAGGGCGGTTGATAGCTGTATCAAGATTTTTGAAAGATGTAATGCGCTCAATTCTGTAAATACCTGTTTCTTTATCATAAATTCCATCTACCGTTAGATCAATATTTTTAAGATCAGGCACTTCCATGTCAAAATTAAAACTTTTAGCGCCTTTTTGATCAATAATTGTTTTCTGATAAATACTAAGGAAGGCTTTATTTAAATCAGGCTGTAATAAAATTAAAGCGAGCTTCTTCAAAAAATGAGGATCAGAGACATCTGCGTTCATAATTTTTTTGTTTTTTGCTATATTAATATGAATAGCCTTTTCATCATTTCTATCCACTAAAACATCGGTTGAATAATTTTCTGCAAAAAGTGCCGCCCGAATTAAATAAGGATGAGAGAAAAATAAATCGCGGGCCAAGATAAGCTTAGGTATTTGAATAGTAATATTTTTCTTTAAAACTGTTGAGTAGTAATTAAATTCAAAACATATCCGGCCTTCATGTATTTTTTGATCCTCACCCTCCGGTAAAATAATAGTTCTAAATGTTGTGAAATTTACATGTTCAAGTGTGTGAGTGAATAATTTTGTAGGAGAGGCATCAATTTGGGTTCTATAGCGGTATAGAAGAACACTCTCAATCGGTAATTTAAGTTGAATAGGACGGTTAATAATAGGGTTAAACAAATGAGTATCAATATCAAACCGAGTTTGACCGCGTCGACTAATTTTTGTCGCAGTATAGTAAATCATCTCTTTTGGTAAAAAGTCGGTTGAACAATCACTCATTTTTTATTTCTTCCCAAATATTATTAAAAAATCGACGGGCTTCTGGGGTTAATCGCTGCTCACTTAATCCGGATTGACGTAAAAAAACACTCGGTGGATAATATTTATCTTCAATGTTTTGGCGAATAAATGTTCGAGTCATGCGACGTATTTGATAGCAATCTATGGACTCAGCGTAGCGCTCCAAAAATGCTTTGGTCAACGGCAGAAAATGCCAGTTTTTTTCAATTAGGCTGACATGCCCGAGTTGTTTAATTAAAAACTTTTTGGTCCATTGTGGGGAGTCTAAGTCTTCTAATAATTCATCACGTATTTTAATCAATTGTTTCATAAACTGACGATCCCGAATACTCCAATCGACACGTGGTTTGGGTAGAGAGAGTGGTGTCATGATAGCGGTTTGATTGATTTGTAACAGCCAATCTTTATGATTGCGATATAAACGTGCGTACAGTGCACCATCATGTTTACGAGATAGTTTGACTGACATATCCTGAATCAATTGTATCCATTTCAGTTGATCATCTGACAGGACTTGGTAAGTCTTGTGTTTTACAGTGACAGGAATGGCTTGTTCCTCTATACCTACTGTCGCTAGATCCAAATACTGTTGGTATGTATAAATAGGACTTTGTTCGGGAACAAGTGCCTTTAATACGATGAGATGCTCAAGATAAGAAAATGCTTTACGATGTTTTCTACAGATATTCTTGAGCCAGCAGTTCTCAGAGCTCAGATCACCTAATTGATAATATTGAAGAAAACTTTCGCCCCAATAATCGACAACAAGCTGACGGACTTTTTCGTAATTGATATTTTTGCGATTTAATAGTAAATCTCTATCTTTTAAGAGAAGGAAATAAGTATCTGATAAAGTAGAAAAATCTTGCACACTAATGGATGTTGAATGAGCGAGTAGCTCTTCGATCAGTCCTGCAAGCTCGATATGATGATTTACGTCTTGAGGATTAAACACAAGCTGTGAAGAGTCTTTCAGTGCATTCAAATGAGCAAAATAGAATTTTCGGTCTATCCCATTACAAGACATAGAACTCACAGAAAGAGATTGCTGATGCCTTGTACAATATTCGTATCCAGTAATCTGCCAGCTGCGTTTCCAATAAACTTCACCGTATTGCTGCATCTGTTCTTGCCAGCAATGAGGGCAGAACCGGAAAAAACTCACAGCTTTGATCCGCGATGCATTTTTTCCTAATTTGGTATGCAGGGATTGATACTGCTCACCTCGCAATGCCTGCACAGCATAACGCATTACTGTATCAGGTTGAAATGGTTGGTAAATTGGTAACAGGGTGTGTTGGTTGATTAAAATAAGCGCATCATAGTGATCTGGTAAGTAACTGGCCACCCTGTCTAGATGAGAAGGTAAATCGTAAGTTGGTGTCAAGTTCCTATTATTGAATAATTCTTCAGTGAGATATTTTGGACTCAGAATCCCATTGTGAACAGCATAACGAGCAATCACACTGTAAATCAATTCATTTGGATATGGTGCTGGAAAATTTGAAATCATGATACCTTACCCTCCATTTTTTCTGCTTAATGCAAAATGGGACGGGTAGGATCAAACAAATAGTGAGATGATTTTAATAACTCATAAACATCTACTTCCTGTTCTTGTGCCTGACTGAAAAAAACTCGTAAGTCATTGGCTTCAGTACTTTTCCATTCCTCCGGCTTCATGACTTTACGAGATGTCCGTGGCTTCCTTGCCGGAGTCGTGGTTTGATGCTGTTTAAACTTATCTTCTGCTACAGGGCTGTCTAATACTTCCAGAATATGCTGGAGGAGTACCTGTAAGTTTTCGTTTGGATATTTTTTTAATGCAGAAGTGACATGCGGTTCTATTGTAGCGGCGGGATGACCTAATACTGTCAGCATACCTATTAAAGTAGAATAATGCGGTCCCAGATCTTTATGCTGTTTTTCTGTTTTTAATGCGGCCTTAAAACGGTGTTGTTCAACATACTCCTCAATTTGAACTTGAGGGATAGTGAGGTCAGAATACCGTGCAATACGTGCAGGATTGCCTGAACGCAGTGCATCTAGAATATCGTGGACTGGCTGCAATTGTTCTTCGTAGACTTTTTTAAATAATTCTGAGGTGATTTTTTCCAGACCGATGGTGATTGCATGAATTTGTACCAGACAGAACAACTTAACCACTAGATCCGGAATACCTTGCGTATAATAATACCAAGTGGCTCTTAATTCATCGGTCAGTTCAGCTGGTTGTTGAACCCACTGATACTGCCATAGCTTATTTGTAAAAGTATGCCATTCAGAAATAATCATTTGATCGGGAGTACTAGGATCGGGGGTAGGGGCTTCATTACGCATAGGTTCCCAGATTAAAGAGCCTAATCCTGCACTGCGTCTAGCTGATCTCAAGTCTTCTTGCAAAATTTCATTGGCTTTGGGTGTCCCAATCATCACGATCGGAATGGATGCGACATTCACCAAGGTTACAAAGAAATTAAGAATAATCTCGGCCCCACCAGATTTTTTTGTATTCAAATGCTGGATTTCATCAATGATTAAAAGTCCAATTGAATAGTTATTTGCGATGATTTTCATCTGCTGCAGCATGGCATTTACATTTAAGCGGCTTCTGGTAAAACGATGCTCGAAGTTAGTATCTCCTAATGCTAAATCTACTGCTCTAAAAAAGTTTGAGCATAAGTTTTTTAAAGAGCTGTCATGCGGGCAATCAATTTTAAGATAAACAATTTGCTTTAACCCCAGTTCTTTATGCTCAATCACTTGCGGATAATAACGCAAAATCTTGTTCATCGTGGTCGTTTTCCCACTCCCAGAACATCCTATAATAGACATACTAGTGGCTGTCGATTCTGGAGGAGCGTAGCGGTAAGAGCTTTCGTTTGAAGGTTCTAGTTGTTGAAAAGCCGCGTGCAAATGCCTGTGTCGATCACCATTATTGATGTTTCTACTCACATAACCTTGCCGGATCATGATAGAAATTTTTTGTTCAAGGGATAGATGTTTGGTGAGTGGTTGGAAAAAATCATGAGGCAGTTGAGCAATTAGATGAATTCTTTCTGGTTGAGGCAAAAAACGCTGCTCTGGAATAAATTTTAGTTTCCCTCGTAGGTGTTTAATAACCGACTTCGTGTCAAGAATGGGCGGTAATTGAGTAATGAGAGGATTATCCCCATAGATGTCTTCTATCGATGTGTTGACCGCAAGTTCATTATTATTCATTCTTCATCGTCCTCTTCAAATAATTGTCTCATTAAGTCTGGTTGACTGGTCAAATCCAGATTGCTGCTGTGAGATGGGGGTGTTGGAGGATTGTCTTGGTTGGGATGGATAGTCCGGATAGAATTGACGGACCTATTTTGGAGATGTTCCTCACGTTCCACCTGAATTGCTTCTTGTTTGTTCTGACGAATATCCCGAGTACGTTGTGCTTTAGAAAGTTGGTGAACTCCTGCTTGAGCCTGCCGGCTCTGTGCTGTGTGGATGATTTTGTCAGTAAAATCCTGCAATTCACTGATGGCTACGGACTTCAGTTGTGAATGTTGTTTTTCAACAGTTTTGATTGCTTTTTGAATTTGTTCAGCTTCCCACCAGGTCAGATGCTGATATTGACGTGAGGCATCACTTAAGTGCGCTTCCCAGTATTCCAACTTATTTTCATCAAAGAAAACATAAATGGTATTTACTGAGTATGGGTCAAAACCAATCCGCAACTTTTTCGGGCGGGATTTGGTCGTGTTACGAATAAACCAGCCTTGTTGATGCATTTCCAGACATTGATAGAGTAAGCCTTTGACTTTAAGTCCCTTGTCACTTAAGGAGGCGTCGGTCCTAGGTAACAAGCCAACATATAGTGATTTGTTATCCACTTGTCTTAACATCCCAGTACGGTGCTGTAGACCCCACTGCCAGAGCTTAAGGGGGATAGAAGGCAGGTCAGTCGGCATATCGGCACTACGATCATATTTCGTCAAAATATCAAAATTATTGCGTAAAAAGACGCAGCTTAAGATGATTTTTCTGAACTCTTCCAGAGTTAGACAAGCTTCTAGTCGATAATCATGTCCGCCTTTCTTTTTTTCCTTGAATCCAGAAACAACACCAATATTCTCGTAGGATTTAAAGCGTGACTGAATGAGTCCGAAAGCCCTCTCCACAATACCTTTGGCATCGCTTCGATACGGTGGCGCATTTTCAATACGAACAGAAAAGTTTTTTTCAAGAAGTTCAATTTGATAGCCAATTAGTTCACCGCGGTCTGCAAGTATGGCACCAGGTAAACCATAAATAGGCCAGTCTTCTGGTTGTATTTGCAAGCCATAACTCTGACAGAATGTCACTTTATCTTGGATTGCAACGCTGAGGCATTGTATGGCTGTATTAAAGGAACTGTTTTCCATGCCGACATAAAGCCCAGTAATCATCCGGCTGAATACATCGATAACAATATATACGGTAGGTCGGCCAATAATCTGTGATGGATCCCTTGATGATACAAGGTAGATGTCAGCGATTGTTGAATCTATCTCATAACGTGCACCAGGACCATTTGCTTGCTTGGTCGCTGTTGAAGTCAGAGGTTTGTGATCTTTCAGAGTTTTCTGATTCTTCAGAATTTCCTTGGAATTGTTCTTATTTCTATATCGCTTATTATAAAAATAATAGAATTGGGCATAGGTTGGAATATCTGCGGCTTGCACTTGATGAAAGTGCTTAGAAAATAAATTTTTAAACCGAAGATAAGTTTCGTTAATGGATTGTTTTTTGACAGGAACTAAATACTCTTCGATGGCTTTCTTAAAATATAATTCAACCTGTTCAGTGATATTCTTACCTTCATTCGATTCATAGATGCGTGGTCTGCCAATTTTTTTATCACCTATAGCTCTTTTTTGGCCTTTTCCACCTGAGTTTTCATAGTCCGGTACCAAAGCATTTATCGTTTGACCACGCTGCCAGTAGCGTCTTAGGAGTCGTAGAATTTTATTAATTGATACCTCTTTCTCTAGATGTATAGTTTTAATTTTTGCAGTCCTGATTTTTGTATTGATAAGAACTTGTTCATCATTAATTAAATCTTGAATAATTAAAAAGTTTTCATCTCTTTTTTTGAGTTGAATAGAATCTTCACTCAAGTTTAATCGTTTTAAGTATTCATAAGGATCTTGCGCTGGTATCAGGCTTTGATCATCTGAGAGAGTTTGAAGTTCCTTAGACAAAATGAGTTCAGGAAAAGCATTTTTATTATCAATCGCAATCCATACCGTATACTGCGGTAAGAATTTGAGTATTCGGTATTGTGTTGAATTCAAGATGTAAACTGAATTAATTAGTTGCATGGACTGTATTCTCATTCTGGAGCAAATTACTTGCATGAATATCAGAGAGTTTAAGCTCCAAATACGAAATTTCTAGATTAAATTGAAGTATTCGCAGTGCAAATAATTTTCTAAACAATGCGAGCGTCGCTCCGATACCCATTTTTTGAGTTTGGTCAGAATGCTTACAAAATTGGATTAATGAGCTTTGAGGGTACTGGCTAATTTCTTCCATAAAATAAACTGCTTGATCAATCATGTGATTTGTTATTTCAAGGTCATTTTTTTCTACATACAGCCATTTAATGTTCTCTAGTACCGTAGCAGGAATGTCTTTTTCAGTAATCAGTTTGAACGGCGTATTGTGCTCTTCTTCCCAGTAACGACGTTTAATTTCTAATGACTCAATAACATGAGCTTTATTCAGATCCTTGCTGTAAAGAGTGTCAAGGGCTATAGAAAACTTACCAAAATCAACTAAAAAATCTGAAGATAGGGTAAAAGGTATATAGTCAACCGATACTTTTTTCATTCGGAAACGAGAACAGATGGAGTTAAGATCATAGATATCCAAAGGATAATGTTCGCGAATATCTGTAACGTTCTGATTCCAGTCAAGCAGTAAAAAGGTAGATAGCTCTAGATCAGAAAATAAGTGATGAAGACGTTTACTCACGCGGCCTTGTACTCTGTGAGAGCGACCAATTGAACTGAAGTTTTGAACAGTTTTACAAGGTTTATAATCGCGTCCATGGCCCTGGCCATACCCTTCTGTTACTAATTCCTCATAGTTTTTTATAATTTTTGCCATACAGAAGACCTGTGGATTTTGGTGGATAATTAATCATATCTGAAGGAGGTTAATTTTGTATTTGGCAAAAAAATACAAACTTAAATATATTTACATACAAACAAAATTTTATAATTTTTATTTAATTATTTATTTAATTCAGTAACTTAATAATTAATATGGTATTTTAATACTCAATTGATGAGTTTAAAAAACGTTGATGATAGGCAAAAGTATTCAAATTACATCTTAGTAAATATCGTTGCATATTCTTATGTAAACCAACTGCATATTCAGACTCAAACCCGACCATTCATTCTGGTTCATAGTAAAATGCTTATTTTCTATTCCAAATATTTTAGAACAAAATATGTAAATTTGGATCTTAAAGTACTACCTTAATCTGCTATAATTTGTACATCATTATGATGTACAAATTGGTGGAAAATATGGCTAACTTAGCAACAGAACGAATCAATGTTCGTTCAACGGTAGATGCAAAGAATGTAATTGAGCAAGCTGCGAATTTATTGGGTCTTAGTGTGAGTTCCTTTATGATCCAATCCTCATTTGAACGAGCAAAAGAATTACTTAAATCTAATCACGAGTTAAAAGTAAATAATGCTGATCGTGATATGTTAATGAATTTGCTTGAAAATCCGCGCCCTGCAAATGATGAGATGAAAAATTTAATGAGTTTATTGGATGAAAATTGAGGTTTTACAAGCCCATCATCAGAAAAAATCATTTAATTGTGGGCAAGATGATTTAAATAAGTTCATAAAACAATACGCATCCCAACATCAGAAATCAGGAACAAGTAAAACCTATGTTGCTATTGATGATGATGCACAGGTGAGGGGGTTTTATTGTCTATCAAGTACCTCTATAGGATTTGATGGGGTTGATGCTGTTCTCATTAAACGATTACCTCGTTATCCCTTACCTTGTGTGGTTGTGGGGCGCTTTGCCGTTGATCAAGCTGCACAGGGGCAAGGAGTTGGAAAAGTACTTTTGGCACATGCTCTTAAACAAGTTTCAAAAGTTGCTCAAATTATTGGTGTTAATTTTGTTGTAATACATGCTAAGGATCAAAAAGCTATGGAGTTTTATCAGCGGTTTGGCTTTATCTCATTAACATCAAATCCATTAACATTAATATATCCAGTGAATGAAATACCTCATTTTAAATAAGGTGGGTTGCTAGTAACAGGAATAGCTAATAGACTTATTCAGAGTTTGCACATAGTTCCTTATCCCTTATTTTGCTTTATGACCAAATACTGCGTCTAATTATGGTAATTTAATTAAGTTTGTTTTATTTTTGATCATAAGTTGTTGATATATATTATTCATTGTTTTTCAATTTTAAAATTAAGTTTGTATTAGAATTTGGTATCCTGAATTTTAGATGAAATTAAGTTTGTATTAAGTATTGGATTCTTCCACTTTAAAATACGAATTCTTGCTCAGAAAGGCGAAGCATACTTTAAATAAAAATGAAATGTTTTCAAGATGAGGTCAAAAAGGGATGCTTTTTGAATCTAGGGTGAGATTTTTATATATCTATATCGTTGAATATATTAGTAATAATTTTATATTTCTGGTGTGATTCTAATTTGAATTTATTTATATTAAAAACCCTGTAGACTTGGTGAAGAATCACTGGGTCTACAGGGTAGGGTTTTGTTCGTTTACTTCATTAATATCCAAACTTAAATAATTAAATCTAAACTTAATTATTTGGTACAAACTTAATTATACGAACACAGTTCCCCAGCCTTGATTCAATTTTAATTATTCTACGGTGACCGATTTTGCCAGGTTACGTGGCTGATCTACATCCGTACCACGTAATACAGCTACATGATAAGAGAGTAACTGCACCGGGATGCTATACACAATCGGTGCCAGCACTGCATTGACTGACGGAATATGTACCACATGCTGGCGTTCTTTGGCTTTAATGCCGCTGTTTTCATCAGCAAACACAAATAGCTCGCCGCCACGTGCCTGAACTTCTTCCATATTGGATTTAAGCTTGTCCAGCATGTCATCCTGTGGCGCCAGAATTACCACCGGCATGTCATTGTCGACCAGTGCCAATGGCCCGTGTTTCAGCTCACCTGCAGCATAACCTTCAGCATGAATATATGAAATTTCTTTCAGTTTGAGTGCACCTTCCAGAGCGATCGGGAAATGCGTACCACGGCCCAAAAACAGGCAATGCTGCTTCTCAACAAACAGTTCAGAGAGACGTAAAATTTCATCGTCATGACGCAAGGTATCCAGAATCACTTTAGGCGTATGCCAAAGTTCTGTGGTGATCTCCGTCATTTGTTCTGTGGAAATCGTATTTTTTACAGAACCGATTTTCAGTACCAACAGCATCAATGCAGCAAGCTGGGTGGTAAAGGCTTTGGTTGAAGCTACACCAATTTCAGGACCTGCCAGCGTCAACAGACTATGCTGAGTTTCACGCACCATCGAAGAGGTCGCCACGTTACAGATGGTCATCGTGGTAATGTCCAGGCCTTTGGCTGCTGCACGTTTTTGCGTATCACGTAATGCAGCCAAGGTGTCGGCCGTTTCACCAGATTGGGAAATACACACATACAGCGTATTGTTCACAATCACCGGCGTGCGATAACGGAACTCGCTGGCAATTTCGACTTGGCAAGGCAGGTCAATCAGCTGTTCAAACCAATATTTGGCGATCATGCCGGCATGATAGCTGGTACCACAGGCAATAATCTGGATTTGCTGAATTTTTGAAAAGTCTTGTTCCGCACTAGCAAGAAAATCTTCACGCAGGTCATTGCCATTTAAAGCTTGGGAAATGGTCTGTTTAATCGCTTCAGGCTGCTCATAAATTTCTTTGAGCATGTAATGCTTGTATTCACCTTTAGACGCATTGCTGACCGCAGCATCCAGTTCCTTGACCGGACGATCGACCAGTTGACCATCGACAAAGACTTCAATGCTGGTGCGGGTCAAACGGGCAATGTCACCTTCTTCCAGGTAGATAAAACGGTTAGTAATTGGAAGTAAGGCTAATTGATCTGAACTAATGAAGTTTTCACCAATCCCGACACCAATCACCAGTGGAGAACCTTCACGCACGGTAATCAGTTCATCCGGGTGGTCAGTATGTACGATGCCCAGTGCATAGGCACCTTTCAATTGCGGAACCACTTGGCGTACAGCTTCTAACAGGCTCGGGGTAGATTTCAGTGCATCATTGATCAGATGGGCAACCACTTCAGTATCAGTCTGTGAGGTAAACACATAGCCCAAAGCTTCAAGATCATCTTTGAGTTCCTGATAGTTTTCGATAATTCCGTTATGCACCACTGCCACATTTTCAGAAATATGCGGATGGGCATTTTCTTCAGTCGGTTTGCCATGGGTCGCCCAGCGTGTATGCGCAATGCCAAGTGAACCACTAATCTGTGATTCATTCACAGCCTGTTCAAGGTTCGCAACCTTACCGACACGGCGTTCACGTAGGACTTGGCTGTTGTTAATGAGTGCCAAACCTGCTGAATCATAACCACGGTATTCCAGGCGTTTTAAACCTTCAATCAAAATATTGGTAATGCTACGTTCTGCAATGCCACCAACGATACCACACATATTTATTCCCCTTATTTCTTGATTTTTTGCGGACGTGGATAGTTTTCTTTGGCAAATTGCTTAGAGCGCTCTACTGCCAAACTGTTGTCTTCCACATCACGGGTAATCGTTGAGCCTGCACCGACTGTGGCGCCATTGCCAATTTTTACAGGTGCCACCAATGAACTGTTCGAGCCAATAAAGGCCTGATCACCAATAATCGTTTTAAATTTGTTCGCACCATCATAGTTACAGGTAATAGTCCCTGCACCGATGTTCGAACCACTACCAACTTCTGCATCACCCAAGTAGGTAAAATGGTTGGCTTTAGAACCTAGACCAATCGTAGTATTTTTGACTTCAACAAAGTTGCCGATATGTACTTCAGCTGCGAGTTTTGCACCCGGACGGAGTCGTGCAAAAGGTCCAATCTGGGTATCTTCACCAACGATGGCGCTATCGAAAATGCTATATGGCTGAACCTTGGTGCCAGCTGCAATCTTGGTATTCTTGATGATACAGCCGGCGCCAATTTCGACATTGTCGCCCAGCTCGCAATCACCTTCGATAATCACGTTGATATCAACGCGAACATCCTGGCCGACAGTTAAATTACCACGCAAGTCAAAGCGGCTTGGATCAATCAGATGTACGCCTTGCTGCATCAGCTGTTTGGCTTGATAAGCCTGGAACTGACGCTCTAAAGCAGCCAACTGCACACGGTCATTTACCCCTTCAACTTCAAAAGCCTGCTCAGGTTCTACAGATGCAACTTGCATACCATCTGCCAAAGCCATCGCCACAATATCGGTCAGGTAATATTCACCCTGCGCATTGTCATTGCTTAAATTCGGCAGCCATTCATGTAATTTAGCGTTGCTGACGGCATAAATACCGGTATTGATTTCCTTGATCTGACGCTGTTCTTCGGAAGCATCCTTGTGCTCCACAATGGCCTGGATCTGACCCTGTTTACGCACAATACGGCCATAACCATTAGCATCTGGCAGGGTAAGCGTCACCAGACCAATACCGGTTGCTGCAGTGGCATCGAGTAATTTTTGTAAGGTTACAGGATTAATGCACGGCACATCGCCGGAAAGAATCAGCGAGACGCCGTCTTGTGGCAGGACAGGCAAGGTCATTTGTACGGCATGACCGGTACCCAGCTGTTCAGCCTGTTCGACCCATTTAATATCCTCTTGTGCAAATGCTGTCTGAACCCGATCACCGCCGTGACCATAAATCGTAATAATATTATCTGCGTTTAATTTTTTTGCCGTTTCAATGACATGACCCAGTAAAGGACGTCCTGCAAGGGGTTGTAATACTTTCGGTAAGCTAGAGCGCATGCGCGTTCCTTTACCTGCAGCAAGAATAATAACAGTCGTTGACATGTTCTAATCCTAAATATGGCTTATGCCACGATGAAGTAAAAATAAAGCAAAATACAAAGAGCAGCCCAAAGGCCGGCAATAATGTCATCCAGCATGATGCCGAAGCCACCGTCGACCTGTCGGTCAATCACACGGATCGGCCAAGGTTTCCAGATATCAAATAATCTGAATAGCGCAAAACCGACGAGCAACCATAACCAGTTCATCTGACCTAAGTAGATCAGTGGCAAAAATGTGATGGATTGTCCTGCAAACTCATCCCAGACGATGCGCCCATCATCATGTACGCCCATAATTTTTGCTGTTTTGTCACAAATATAAATACCAATCAGGGACATGATCATAATCGCCAAGATGGTGTTTGTGAAGCCGATTGCAAGCCAAACTGGTACAAATAATAGTGCAAAAGCGGAACCAGTGGTACCAGGTGCTTTAGGACTTAAACCAGAACCAAAGCCCACACCACAGAACACAATAAAACGTTCTGGCCAAGTCATAGTTTTAAAAAGAATTGGAGGCTTATGCAAAATGTTGATACCCATTAAATTGAAGTGAATGATCTACGCCATCTTTTTCAAAAGTTAAGCCGTGTTTCTGCTGAATTGTGCCGATCATACTAATCGAAACATCAAGTTGTTTTTGCAATAATTTTTCGTAATTTTGCGGGCTTATTGTAAAGCATAACTCGTAATCGTCGCCACCAGCGAGGGCATATTGCCATTTTTGTGCATCGTCTAATGTCTGCAGGGTAGGACTGATCGGTAAGTTTTCGAGTTGCAGCTTTGCACCGACTTGAGAAGCTTTGAGAATATGTCCAAGATCTTGTGCCAAACCATCCGAGATATCAATCATGGTATGCGCCAGACCTTTTAGGGCGGCACCGAGCTGACAACGTGGCGTTGGATAGTCCAGACGTTTCTGTAATGGATGACCAAGATGATTTAAAGCAAAAGCTGCATCACCGACAGTTCCACTGACACAGATCAAATCACCCAGTTTTGCACCCGAGCGTGTAATGGCTTGACCAATGTCCACCCAGCCTAATGCAGTAACAGACAGGGTTAAATGAGGACTTTGAGTGGTATCACCACCGATTAAGCTCACACCAAATTGATCGCAACAATCATATAAACCCTGACTAAAAGCTTTTAGCCAGTCATGATCAATTTGGGGTAGGCTCAATGCGAGTAAAATACTGTGCGGGGTTGCGCCCATCGCGGCAATATCAGATAAATTAACCGCCACAGATTTCCAGCCAATCGCATGCGGATTGGTATTCATTGGAAAATGGCGTCCAGCAATCAGGGTGTCGGCACAGATGACCAGTTGTTGCTGAGGAGGAGGGGTGAGCAAGGCTGAATCGTCACCGACGCCCAGATCGACAGAATGGGCATTCTTGCGATTGAAATAGGTGTCGATAATCGAAAATTCAGCCATACAACGAATCTACGCTATTAGTTAGACTGCTGTTTTTCTGCTGCACGCAAAGTTGTCGCTAAACGATCCAATACACCATTGATGTATTTATGGCTATCGGCACCGCCAAAATGTTTAGCCAGTTCGATTGCTTCATCTAGAACGACGCGATATGGAATCTCAAAATGTTCTTTGAGTTCATATGCACCAAGACGAAGGGTCGCAAGCTCAACACCGTCAAGTGCAGAAAGTTCGCGATCGAGTACCGGGATTAAGAGCGCATCCAATGCTTCATGATTGGCAACCACTTGAGTCAACAATTCATGATAATAGCTCAGATCCACTTTGTGCATGGCATTTTCCACACGCGTACGTGCTTCAATCTCATGCACCGGATTGTGGCTCATTTGCCATTCATAAATTCCTTGTACAGCAAAGCGACGTGCTTTACGTTTTGCTGCATAAGTTGCTTGAAGTGTTTGCGACATAGCGTTAAATAGCCTTTAACAAGTTAACCATTTCAATCGCAGTCAGGGCAGCTTCGCTACCTTTATTGCCTGCTTTTGTTCCAGAGCGTTCAATCGCTTGTTCAATACTGTCCGTAGTGAGTACACCGTTAATGACAGGCAAGCCAGTGTCGAGGCCAACTACGCCCAAACCTTTGGCACATTCGCCTGCAACGAAATCGAAGTGAGGCGTGCTACCACGAATCACGGCGCCAAGCGCGATGATGGCATCGAAACGATCTGAAGCTGCCAGTTTTTTCGCAACGACAGGAAGTTCCCAGGCACCAGGTGCATGAACAACAGTGATATTATCCTCTGATACACCATGACGTTTCAATGTATCAATGGCACCTTCTAACAGATGTTCAACCACAAAGCTGTTAAAACGACCAACTAAAATCGCATAACGGTCTTCGTTCGCGAGATGTAACATACCTTCAATACGGCGAACTGCCATAACAACCTCGATGATTTCTTAAGATGTTTGTTGTGCGGTGATGTATTCCACCACTTCTAAGTTAAAGCCTGAAAGGGCATTGAAACGCAATGGAGAGCTCAGCAGCTTCATTTTTTCAACGCCTAGATCACGCAAAATTTGTGCACCCACACCAATGGTCTGATACTGCTGAGACAGTGCAGAATTTGATTTTACATTTTTTGGCGCTTTAAGGGTATCTAATGCTGGACCCAGGTCCTGTAAATGGTGTTGGCCAATCCAGACCAGTACACCACGATCACTGTTGGAAATTTCTTTCAAGGCACGATCCAGGTTCCAGGCCGGCTCGCCATCCTGTTTCTTCAGTTTGAGCAAGTCGCGGGTCGGGTTAAAACCATGTACACGCACTGTGGTCACACCCTCTTTAGGCTCACCTTTGACCAAGGCCAAATGGATATCCGGGTTACCCAGTTCACGATAGCGGTACAGGTCAAAGCTGCCGTATTCAGTATCAATACTTTGCTGATCGATACGCTCTACCGTTTGTTCATTGGTCATGCGGTAATGAATCAGATCGGCAATCGTGCCGATTTTCAGGCCATGCTTTTCAGCAAAGACTTCCAGATCCGGACGGCGCGCCATCGTGCCATCTTCATTGATGATTTCACAAATCACAGAAGCTGGTTCCAGTCCTGCTAAACGGGAAAGATCACAACCTGCCTCAGTATGTCCAGCACGGTGCAATACACCGCCTGGCTGCGCCATCAGCGGGAAGATATGTCCTGGCTGTACAATATCGGCCGGTTTGGCATGAGCAGCCACAGCAGTTTGAATTGTATGAGCACGTTCAGCCGGAGAAATACCGGTAGAAATACCTTCAGCCGCTTCAATCGACAAGGTGAAATTGGTCCCATGCTGGGCGCCGTTGGCATCAACCATCAAAGGCAGATTCAACTGCTGGCAACGCTCTTTACTTAAAGTCAGGCAGACCAGACCACGTGCATGGGTGATCATGAAGTTGATGTCTTCAGGACGTACGTGCGTGGCAGCAATCACTAAGTCGCCTTCATTTTCACGATCTTCATCATCCATCAGGATGACCATTTTTCCTGCACGGATATCTGCTACAAGCTCTTCAACAGTATTGAGCGGCATCAACCTTCACCTTCTTTTTTGATCTTGATCAGACCGAATCATGACATTATTGGGTACATAGTCTAACGCTTTTTGCGCAATTTTGCCTATGCTTATTGCTTTCCCTCTAGTGGTTCATTGTTATACACAGTCTTGATAAACATGAAAAGCCGACTTTAAATGAAAGCCTGAGCTTTATGCAGGTTTTTTGAGCAATTAAAAAGCATAAAAAATGAGAAACTTAGGTGAAATCAACATAAGCCCAGACATTAAGGCGTTTTCAGAAAGTATTTTAATTTATTGTCAGTCATTCAATGGAATTCTGGACGAACAATGCTGGAAAATTTTACCTAGTATTAAAATTTTAAAAAATATCAGGTTAAAAGCGAACCGAAGTCCGCTTTTAATCATCAGGTTGTTTAGAAGAAACCAGCAGGCTTGGTCGAATAGCTGACTAGCAAGTTTTTAGTCTGCTGATAATGATCCAGCATCATTCTATGATTCTCACGCCCAATCCCTGATTTTTTATAACCACCGAAAGCCGCATGGGCAGGGTAGATGTGATAACAGTTAGTCCAGACCCGACCTGCCTGAATAGCACGGCCTGCACGGTAAGAGGTATGCGCTGAGCGTGACCAGACACCGGCACCGAGTCCATAAATCGTATCATTGGCGATCTTGATCGCATCATCAAAGTCTTTAAAGGTGGTCACAGCCAATACAGGCCCGAAGATTTCATCCTGGAAGGTCTTCATGTCATTGGTGCCTTTAAAGATAGTCGGCTCAATATAGAAACCTTGACCCACTTCCTGACGTGCTTCACCACCAGTCAGGATCTTTGCGCCTTCTTCACGACCAGTGGCAATACAGCCCAGAATCTTGTCCTGCTGTTCCTGTGAGGCTTGCGCGCCAATCATGGTGTCAGTATCCAGCGGATGCCCGGTTTTAATCCGTTTCACCCGTTCAACGGCACGCGCCAGAAATTCGTCAGCAATACTTTCCTGGATCAGCGCACGCGATGGACAGGTGCAGATTTCACCCTGGTTCAGGGCAAACATGGCAAAACCTTCCAGCGCTTTGTCCAGATAATCGTCTTCCTGATCCATGATGTCGGCAAAGAAAAGATTTGGTGATTTACCGCCGAGTTCCAGAGTCACCGGAATAATATTTTCAGTCGCATATTGCATGATCATCTGACCGACGGCGGTGGAACCGGTAAAGGCAATCTTGGCAATGCGTGGGTTGGTGGCTAGCGGGCGACCGACTTCAACCCCATAACCATTGACGATATTCAGGACACCCGGTGGCAAAATATCCTGAATCAGTTCAGCCAGCACCAGAATGCTGACCGGAGTCTGTTCTGCAGGTTTCAACACAATGCAGTTGCCCGCAGCCAGGGCAGGTGCCAGTTTCCAGGCAGCCATCAGAATCGGGAAGTTCCAGGGAATGATTTGTCCGACTACACCAAGCGGTTCATGGAAATGGTAGGCAATGGTATCTTCATCAATTTCGGAAATGCCGCCTTCCTGAGCACGGATACAGCCGGCAAAATAACGAAAATGGTCAATAGCCAGCGGAATATCGGCAGCCAGCGTTTCACGGATCGGTTTGCCATTGTCCCAGGTTTCTGCCACCGCCAACATTTCCAGATTTTGTTCCAGACGATCTGCAATTTTCAACAGAATATTGGAGCGGGTGGTCGGCGATGCTCTGTTCCATTGTTCTTTGGCTTTGTGCGCTGCATCCAGGGCCAATTCAATGTCTTCTACAGAAGAGCGCGGCACTTTGGTAAAGACTTTGCCATCTACCGGAGAGATGTTGTCAAAGTATTCACCTTTGACCGGAGCGACCCATTCGCCGCCAATAAAATTCTCGTATTGTGTTTTAAATTGAATTTTTGAACCGTCAGTATTGGGGTCTGCATAACGCATAATCTATTCCTTTATATGATTGTTAGTGGTGCAGGTCGAGCGCATGTTGCCGATCAAAAAATATAGGCGCTTCTGCATTCAGCTCTACTATAAAGAGGGAAAAAGACGGGCGGTTGTTTGTTTACAGGCTTGCTACAAAAGACAATATTTGGAGACAAGCAGTAGAAGAATAAAAGTTATAAATTATCAAGTCTTAAATTTAAAAACAAGGGTTTATAGCACTTATAAACCATCGAAAGATTGGCATATTTTCAATGCGCTTAATTACATTTCAACCTAATAAAGATTCAAAAGAAGCCAAGCAGGAGAAATGAGGGTAAGTTTCATTTCTCCTTCCACGTTTATCTAAAGCCCTTTGTCATGCAGCCATTGAAACAGCTGCTGATAAACCTGCTCACGCACAGATTGCTCTGAAAGCACTAGATCATGTAAACCGTCCTGGATACTTTGAACCGTGACATCGCCTTTAATTTTTTTGGCATATTTCTGAATGTCTTTAATCCCTAAAATTACATCGCTGCTCTGTGCGGCTTTACCCCATTTTTTAGGATATAAAGTCTGATGCGAATGCATGATCAATACCGGAACATCGAGCTGAACACCGCGATGAATTTCTTTCTGTGCCTCATGAATGGCACGAATAAAACTGATCCGAACCATCGGATAGCGGGTCTTTTTCCAGTCCAGACTGAAGTCCCATTCGCCTTTTAAATCCTTATGCAGGCTGGTGGCATACCACTTGTTCAGCTCGCTTGGAAATTTAAGATTGGGAAAAATTTTGGCCAGTCTGCTCAGTTGCGGAATGCCAAGCGCACGTTTAATCGGATTCATATTGAAGTCATAAAATGGACTGTTGACCCAAAGTGCTTTAATTAAAGAATGCTGCGGATGATGTGCCGCATACAAGGTCGTGGTCAGGCCGCCGGTAGAATGACCACAGAGCAGGGCAGCATCGTGACCCTCGGCTGCTATAATGTCGAGTGCCTGGGTAATTTCTGCATCATATTCAGCAAGGTCATACACGTTATAATATTTTTGATGCGGCAGAATCGAACGGCCGTATTTTCTCAAATCCAGCGCATAAAAATCAAAACCATGCTGATTAAAGCGCTCTGCCATTTCGGTCTGAAAAAAATAATCGATAAAGCCGTGAATATATAGAACTGCTTTTTTTGTAGGTTGGGCTGCTTTTTTACGGATCAGGGTTGCTACGACTTTGCCCTCATAATCATCGGGAAAGTTTAAGGTCGCTTGCTCATAACCTGTCCCCAAAATATCGGGCTGATAAAGCGGTTGCAGTTCACTCATTGTTATACTCGTTGGTCTTATTAAATTTATGCTTTATCCTTGATGAGCTGAGGTTTTTTGTCAAACAGATCTTGCTGCCGATTTAAATTAAAAATACGAATAGGGATTAATTTTAGAAACCGTCCAAAACCTAGGCTGAAAATGAGTGTTATCAGATTATAAAATCCTGCTACAAGTATTATAAATTTGCTAAATGACCTAACAGCTTAAAATCAGGCTAAGCTATATAAAATAAACAAAGTGATGTGACTATTTTGGCAGAACTGCCGAAGATTGATTAGATGAGTTAAATAATGCCCAGAGAAAATTTGAACAGTAAACGCCCTTTATATATTCCTTATGCTGGAAATACTCTGCTAGAACTCCCACTACTCAATAAAGGCTCTGCATTTTCTGAAGAAGAGCGTAGAAGCTTTAACTTGCATGGCTTGATTCCTCATGTCACCGAGACGATTGAAGAACAAAGTCAGCGTTCTTATCAGCAGTATTGTGCTTTTAGCAGTGATATTAACAAGCATATTTATTTGCGGAATATTCAGGATACCAATGAGACCCTGTTTTACCATCTGATTGAAAATCACCTCAGTGAGATGATGCCGATTATCTATACCCCGACTGTGGGTGAGGCATGTCAGCGCTTTTCTGATATTTATCGCCGTCATCGTGGGATCTTTATTTCCTATCCTGACCGTGATCAGATCGACCAGATTATTCACAATATCAATAAAAAGAACGTGAAAGTGATTGTGATTACAGATGGTGAGCGCATTTTAGGTCTTGGAGATCAAGGCATCGGTGGTATGGGGATTCCCATTGGAAAACTGGCACTCTACACCGCATGTGGCGGGATCAGTCCGGCCTATACCTTACCGATTACTCTTGATGTCGGTACCAATAATCAGCAGTTGTTAAATGACCCGATTTATATGGGCTGGCGTGAACCACGAATCAGCGGCGATGAATACTATGCTTTTGTCGAGACGGTGATTCGGGCGATTCAACAGCGCTGGCCAGATGCCTTAATTCAGTTTGAAGACTTTGCACAGAAAAATGCCATGCCTTTGCTGGAAAAATATCGTGATCGAATCTGTTGTTTTAATGATGATATTCAGGGCACCGCAGCAGTGTCTGTCGGCAGCCTGATTGCTGCTTCGCGTGCAGCAGGTAAACAGCTCAAAGATCAGGTGGTTACTTTCCTGGGTGCTGGTTCAGCTGGTTGCGGGATTGCAGAACAGATCATTAAGCAAATGGTTGCTGAGGGTTTAAGTGATGCTGAAGCGCGTGCACGCGTGTTTATGGTCGACCGCTTTGGCCTAATCACGGAGAATCAGCCGAATTTATTGGATTTCCAGCGCAAACTGGCACAGTCGCTTGAAAATGTAGAAAGCTGGGCAGATGCAGAGAGCATGATTTCTCTGCTAGATGTAGTTAAGCGTGCCAAACCGACGGTATTGATTGGTGTATCTGGACAGCCGGGTTTATTCACTCAGGAAGTGATTGAAGCCATGGCTGAAAATAGTGTACAACCGATTATTTTCCCTTTATCCAACCCGACTTCCCGCGTAGAAGCTGTTCCAGCAGATATCTTGCAATGGACCAATGGCAGAGCATTGATTGCGACGGGTAGCCCATTTGCACCAGTGAATTATCAGGGACAGATTCATCATATTTCCCAATGCAATAACTCTTATATTTTCCCGGGTATCGGTTTGGGTGTGGTTGCTTCAGGTGCGAAACGTGTCACGGATAATATGCTGATGGCCTCGAGTAATGCCTTGGCGGACTGTTCTCCGAAACTGAAAGATCCTCAGGCAGATTTATTGCCGAATCTGGATTGTTTACAGTCAATTTCGAAGCAGATTGCCTTAAAAGTGGCACTTGCTGCGATTGAAGACGGAGTAGCACCGAAAGTCAGTGTAGAAGAATTGCAGCTAGCAATAGAGCATAATTTCTGGACACCGCAATACCGTGATTATCAGCGAATTACCTTTTAATTGTATTGAAGATGGATTCTTATCATCGCTAGTTTTTTTGCGCTAGCCTACTTTCATCTGATTCATTGATGGAATATCAAAAAGCCCTGATCTTTTGATGAGGGCTTTTTTATTGCCGTAGGGGGTACTATGGTCACATCTTGGTTATAAAATCAGAAAGTACTTTAAGAATTTGTTATTGAGTGAAACAAAAATGAAAGGATCATTTAAAAAAATAACATCAACATAAAAAAAGCCCCGATCTTTCGATCAGGGCTTTTTTAGAATCTGGAGCGGGAAAGGAGACTCGAACTCCCGACCCCAACCTTGGCAAGGTTATGCTCTACCAACTGAGCTATTCCCGCGGAGTCTATAAAGTTTTTTAAATGAAAAAACTAAATGAAAAAATTTTGAGCGGGAAAGGAGACTCGAACTCCCGACCCCAACCTTGGCAAGGTTATGCTCTACCAACTGAGCTATTCCCGCATGCCGTGTATAATACAGCATGCAAAAATGTGGTCAACACCTTTGTTAAAAATCTTGCATCAATTGCATAAAATAAAAGCAAAATGCTGTAGACCAGACAATAAATAACCAATATTTATATAAAAATCAATAAATTTTCGCCACAATCAACGGATTGCATCTGAACAGATTACCGAAATACTCGGCAGAACAAGGTATACTGAGACCATATTTTTGAAGATTGGAGTCAGGCCATGAGCTTAGAACAACAACTGAAAGATCGTTTGGCGCAATTATCCCCAACCCATTTGGAAGTGGTGAATGAGTCTTCGGGTCATGGTGGTTATTTCCCGGGAAAAGAATCGCATTTTAAAACCGTGATTGTGAGTCAGGCATTTGCCGGTTTGCGCCCCGTCCAGCGTCATCAGAAAGTTTATGCTGCTGCGGGTGATTTGCTGTCAAAAGATAAGATTCATGCGCTGGCCATTCATGCATTTTTGCCTGAAGAATCGGCAGGTCAGGACACCACCAGTCCTGCTTGTGCACACGCACCTAAAAACTAAGAGGACATGATGGAAACCCAACTTTTAGTCAAGATTATTCATATGTCGGCAGCAGGATTAGCCATTGTCGCTATTCTTGCCCGTGCATTAACCTTGTTTGTCGGTACACAAGGGAATTTACCTAATCCGGTGGCACGTACAGCGCTAGTCGCTTTACAGCATTTAGCTATCACGGTGATTGCACTGACCGGCATTGTGTCGCTCGTCCTGAAAGACTTTGATGTACAGCCTTGGTTCTATGCCAAAGTCATTTTATTTTTGGTACTGGTGTCCTCGCTAGGCAAAGCCTATAAGAAAGATGATTCAATCTTGCCGTCGCAGCGTCGGGCTGGCTTGGTTATTGCTGTAGTTTCATTGGTGTCTATTCTGGCTTTGGTGATGATCAAGCCGAATTTTGGCTAAAAGCAGGCTGGCTGTGATGATCAGCACAGCCAGCCCATGCAAATAATTAGAAAATACAAATGTTGTAAAAGTAATTAAAAATGTGAGGAGGGGGACATGCGTACACGTGTGGTATTTAATCAAAAGGGTGGGGTAGGCAAGTCGAGTATTACTGTCAATCTGGCAGCGATCAGTGCACATCAGGGTTTAAAAACCTTATTGATTGACCTGGATCCGCAGGCCAACTCTAGCCAGTATGTGCTGGGTGATGATGCGACGTATTCTAGTGACAAGCCGGCACTCGAACCGAATATCGAAAACTATTTTGAAGATGTACTCGGTAATCAGCAAAGCAAGGGCTTGCTTGGTAATGCGATTGGCTCGATTTTAAAAAGTCGTAGCAAAGGTCTGGAAAGCTATGTGCATCAATCTTCTTTTAAACATCTGGATGTTATTCCGGCTAGCCCAACACTGGGTGCATTGGCCCATGCACTGGAGTCCAAGCACAAGATTTATAAGCTACGAGATGCCTTGCAACAACTGTCGGGGCATTATGACCGGGTATTTATTGATACACCGCCTGCATTCAATTTCTTTACCCTCTCTGCTCTCATTGCGGCGAACCGCGTGCTGATTCCATTTGACTGTGATGTATTTTCTAAACGTGCCCTACAGACCCTGATTGAAAATGTCATTGAAACCCAGGATGACCATAATGAAGGGCTGGAAATCGAAGGGATTGTCGTGAACCAGTTTCAGGCACAGGCCAAATTACCGCGTGAAGTGGTACAACAGCTCAAAGATGAAGGCTTACCGGTCCTCGACAGTATGTTGCCACCCTCGATCTTGATGAAAGAATCTCATCAGAAAAATCAGCCTTTGATTCATTTGGCTACTGATCATAAATTGACTCAGGCCTATCAATCGTTGTTCAATGAGATAGAGCAGAATTAAGATCGAGTTAGCTATGAAACTTGTGAAAGTAAGCCTGAGTATTGCTGCACTGGCATTACTGAGTGCCTGTGCAACGCCGGTAAAACCGACTTATGTGTCGCCCACCCTCTATCAGACTTTGGGTTGTTCGCAATTACAGGGTGAATATAATCGTATTCAGCAGTATATCGACAATGGCGTTGAACCACCGAAACGTACTGGCGTCGGTGTGGGCGTTGGTCTTGGCGGTGGTTGGGGTAGTCGCGGTGGATGGGGTATTGGCCCGAGTGTTTCAGTCAATATGGGACAGTCATCCGATACCAAAAGAACCGAACTGGCACGGCTTTTAGGCGAGCAGGAAGCGATTGTACAGGCCGCGCGTTATAAGAACTGTTCGATCATCGTTCGGCAGGCGACGCCTAAATAAATCATTCAACATTAAACGGATAAATGCTGACTTCGGGTCGGCATTTTTTATTGCTTTCAACAAGAATAGGGCGGTTTACATTAAGATAAAACTCACTGGAAATTGACCAGACTGTATATAAATCTGAAATTTATAAGCTTGTTATCCCACTTCCATATTGATTAAGCTACAACCTTGGCCCGGAAAAGTTCATTGCGATGATTGAAAATTGGTTATTTGTTTTAGGACTCATTGCTGTATTAATGGTTCCAGGGCCCGCCAATGCCTTGGTGGCCAGTTCTGCTCATCAGCAGGGGCAAGCCAGAACCAGTCTCTATCTTCCTGCTATTTTACTCGGCTATTTTTATGCCATTAATGTCTGGGCCTTGTTGATTCATCTGGCGTCACCGATCTGGCCAAATTTTAAAGGCTTGGTCTATGTACTGAGTACCATCTGTGTGGGCTGGATGACCTTGCATTTATATAAGGCTCAGCAGTTAGAACGTTACAGCAAGACCCATCCGCAGATTCGCCCCTGGCAAATGTTTACCACTACCTTAAAAAATCCTAAAGCAGCATTGTTGGCCTCTGGAATTTTACCGATGGAAACCTGGCAAAGCCCGACCAACTTCGTTCTGGTTTTTGCTGCCTTTAGCTTGAGTACCGTTCCGGTCGGGATTTTCTGGATGGTCTTTGGTCAGGCAATTCTCACCAGTCCATCTGAAAAAATAAAAGCCGGCCTCATTTATAAAGGCGCGGCTTTATTTGTTCTGCTTTGTCTGATCCCACTCCTGATCAAGCTCTGGGATTAAACGCACAGGCTGTAAAAGAATCTTAATGTAAAAAGTTCTTAAGCTGTTTTACTTTTTTTGAGCTTTTGTTGAATAAAGCCAATCACACCTGGCAATACACTTAAAATAATGATGCCAAAAATTAGATAGGTGAAGTTGTCTTTGACGATCGGCATATTGCCAAACATATAGCCCAAAATGACAAATGAGCTAATCCAGGCGAATGCACCTACCACATTATAGGTCAGAAAATATTTGTAATTCATGCTGCCAGCACCGGCGACGAAGGGTGCGAAAGTACGGGCAAAAGGAACAAAACGCGCAAAAATAATGGTTTTACCACCATGTCTGGCAAAGAATTGCTGGGTCGCCAATAAGTGTTTTTTATTGATGAAGCGCGATTCGATCTCGAAAACCCGAGGACCAATATATTTACCAATATGATAATTCAGGGTGTCACCCAGAACTGCCGCAACAAACAAGAGTGGAATCAGCACCCATGGATCCATTGCACCAGTAGAGGCTGCCAGTGCACCTGCTGCAAATAGCAAGCTGTCGCCAGGCAGGAACGGCATGACCACCAGACCTGTTTCTACAAAGATAATCAGGAAAAGAATGGCATAAATCCAGATCCCGTAATTGGTGATAAATTCAAGCAAGTGATCATCAACATGCAAGATAAAATCAATCAGTTCCATGAGCCCAGTACAAGCAAAAGTGTGGTCAAATCCTAACAGCCCGGGGCATGAAAGTCAGTACCAGAAAGTAAAATAATTAACGCTTCATTCATCTTCAATCGAGCCAAAATTTCTCTTACATATTATCTTCAGATTTTTATAAAAATAGACTTAATTGGATTAAATCTTGAGCTTAAAAATATAAAAATGACAGATCAAACAAGGCATCCGAAGGGATGCTTTGTTGTGCTAGAAATATAATGCAATCAACTAAATGCATACCTAATGCGAATTGTGTGCTTAATGCGCTGAAAAATGTTAGAATACGGCGCTTATCTTTCGTTTGCCTTTCATAGTTGTTCGTCATGACTACCAATACTCAAATTACTGAAGATCGTATCCTGATTCTGGATTTCGGTTCTCAATATAGTCAGCTCATCGCACGTCGTGTCCGTGAAGCTGGTGTATATTCTGAAATGTATGCCTATGATATGTCTGAAGAAGACATTCGTGCATTTAATCCAAACGGTATCATCTTGTCTGGTGGACCTGAGAGCGTTCACCTTGAAGGCAGCCCGCGTGCGCCGCAAGTGGTATTTGAGCTGGGTGTGCCGGTATTGGGTATTTGTTATGGCCTGCAAACCATGTGCGAACAGCTTGGCGGTAAAGTTGAGCCGGGTCATGTACATGAGTTTGGCTATGCAGAAGTAGATATTGTCGTACGTGACAAGCTGATCGGTAATTTACAGGACCGTGAAAACCAGTTGCATGTCTGGATGAGCCATGGCGATAAAGTTGCCCGTATTCCAGAAGGCTTCCAGATCACTGCACAGACGCCAAGCTGTCCAATAGCGATGGTGTCTGATGAAACTCGCCGTTTCTATGGCATTCAGTTCCACCCTGAAGTAACACATACGTCTAAAGGTGCAGAATTACTATCAAACTTCGTGCATCAAATTTGTGGCTGTCGCGGTTTGTGGACGCCAGAACACATTATTGATCTACGTGTAGAACAGCTTCGCCAACAGATTGGTGATGAAAAAGTATTACTAGGACTTTCTGGTGGTGTGGATTCATCTGTAGTGGCAGCGCTGTTGCATAAAGCGATCGGTGATCAGCTGACCTGTGTATTTGTAGACAACGGTTTGCTTCGTTTGAACGAAGGCGATCAAGTGATGCAAATGTTTGCTGATAACATGGGTATCCGCGTGATTCGTGCTGATGCTGAAGAGCGTTTCTTGACTGCGCTTGCAGGTGAAGTTGATCCTGAAGCAAAACGTAAAATTATTGGCCGTGAATTTATTGCTGTCTTCGCTGAAGAAGCACGTAAATTAGATGGCGTAAAATTCCTTGCACAAGGTACGATTTATCCAGACGTGATTGAATCTGCTGCAAGCAAGCAGGGTAAGGCGCATGTGATTAAATCACACCATAATGTGGGTGGTTTACCAGCAGATCTAGCGTTTGAACTGGTTGAACCATTACGTGACTTATTTAAAGATGAAGTACGTAAATTGGGTACGACTTTAGGCTTGCCACACAGCATGATCTACCGTCATCCATTCCCGGGCCCAGGTCTTGGTGTGCGTATCCTGGGTGAAGTGAAAAAAGAATATGCAGACATTTTACGTCTTGCGGATGACATTTTCATGCAGGAACTGCGTGCCAGCGGCTGGTATGACAAGACTGCTCAAGCATTTGCAGTATTCCAGCCAGTAAAATCGGTGGGTGTAGTCGGTGATGGCCGTCGTTATGCATGGGTGATTGCACTGCGTGCGGTAGAAACCGTGGACTTTATGACGGCTCGTTTCGCGCATCTTCCTTATGATTTAGTCGATAAGATCTCGACCCGTATCATGAATGAAATTGCTGAAGTTTCTCGTGTTGTGTATGACGTATCGTCTAAACCACCAGCAACAATTGAATGGGAGTAATTTAGGGGTTTCGGACAGCACTGCTGTCCGCCTAAATTACGCCAAGCGCTATGCGCGTGGCAGTATCTGGTTTATCAGATATAACCTAATAAAAAAGAGCGCTTCGGCGCTCTTTTTTTGATTTATACTGAATAAAAATAAACCTTTAAAAGCTAAAAAATGCCTTTACCTACTTATGATCAATTAATGCTGCCTTTAATGAAATTATTATCAGAATTAAATGAGCCAATAAAAATTTCGGATGCTGCGAATATCCTAGCTGAACGTTCCAATTTACACGAAGAGGATTTAAATAAAATTCTTCCGAGCGGGAAAAATATATTTAAAGATAGAGTGGCATGGGCAAAGACCTACTTAGTTAAGGCGGGCTTAGTTCAACAACCGAAGAGAGCATATTGTGAGATTAGTAGCTTGGGTAGACAGGTTGATTTAAAAAGTTTAGATGCTATAACAAATGAATATTTAGCACAGTTCAACGGATTTTCAGATTTTAAATTAGGAAAGAAAAATAAAGATGAGTTTGGGATCGGGAATCTACAAGTTATTGAAAGCCTAAATAGTTACCAAGAAACTCAGACTCCAGAAGAAACAATCCAGAACACAACGGAATTATTAAAATCTGATTTGAAAAGTGATTTGCTTCAGATGGTAAAAGATAAATCTCCTTCATTTTTTGAAAGACTGGTTGTCGATCTTCTGGTGGCAATGGGCTACGGCGGTTCACATCAAGATGCAGCTCAAGCGATTGGTAAAACCAACGATGGTGGAATTGATGGTGTAATTAGTGAAGATCGATTAGGGCTAGATAAAATTTACATCCAAGCGAAACGTTGGAAAGATACTGTTGGTCGTCCCGACATTCAACAGTTTAAAGGTGCTTTGGCCGATCAAGTTGCTAAGAAGGGTGTATTCATTACTACGTCAAGTTTCAGTAAAGAGGCCATTGAGTCGGCAAGAAAATCCGGTATTGTTTTAATTGATGGCGATAAGCTGACGTCTTTAATGATTGAATTTGGTTTAGGTGTACAAATAGAACGTAGTTTTCATATCTATAAAATCGACCAAGATCGTTTTGATGAAGATAATTTTTAACGGGTAATTTAAGCCGGTTTAACCTGCCAGTTTTGCATCTCTCCAGCTAAACTTTGCTCCAGATCTGGATCATAAGCTTCAACCCGATTCCGTCCATTGGCTTTAGCCTGATATAAGGCAATATCGGCTTGTTTAATCAGTGTCATCAAATCTGTTTCACAGCTTTCCAGAATGGCAGCACCAATCGAAATGCTAAAACTGAAACGATGTTGGCTATCCAGATCGATCACAATATTTTCAATTTTATGCCTTAAGCGCTCGGCAACTTTTAGTGCTTCATCCAGAGAAGTTTCGGGTAAAAACGCAATAAATTCTTCACCCCCATAGCGTGCCAAAATATCTTGCTGCCGCATTTCGCTGTGTGTATTTAGGGCAATCGTCTGTAAGACCTGATCTCCGATATCATGACCATAACGATCATTAATCTGCTTGAAATGATCGACATCAAAGACCAGTAAACTCATAGGCAGCGGTTGATCAAAATTTTGCTGTACCAGTTGCTGCGCGAGATATTCAAAACAGCGACGGTTATTCAGGCCAGTGAGTGAGTCGGTATGGGCCATATTTTCAAAGGCCTGCCGATTATATTCATTCAGGGTATGCTGCAAAAATACCATGCGTGATTTTAAGGTCGAGCTCCAGCTAATATATAGACTGAAGGTCAATACTGGCAGATAAATCAGGGAAAATAAAAACATCTGGTACAGGTCAGATCGAGTATTGAAATATACACCGATGTAAATCATCAAAGTAATCAGACTCGAAGTAATCAAAGACGGCCAGAACCGGATCTGCACACATAAATTGGCCAACACAATAAAAACCAAGGAGGCATATTGATAAATGAGGGTATAAGCACTTTCAGACTGATTTAGATTAAAAAACCAGATGGCACTTGCGCCAATAATTGAGGTAGGTAAGAGTAAATCAAACACAGGTAAATTGCGGTAAGAGTGGTACATCCAGATCGTGATCAATACGATCAGGATGGTATAGCTGATTTTGGTCAAAATGAGCAACTTGAGAATATCATTCAGCACCAGAATATCGGCGAGGGTATAAGAGGCATATGCCAGCTGTGCGAATAAATTAACCTGTAACAAGTATTTTAAAGTGAGCTTTTTTTGATGGGCATAGTAGGCCGGTTTTAAAGGCGCAGGAATACGGACAAGCGGATCTTGAAGAGCCTCCTGAATCAGGGTACGTGATTCCTTTTCTTTATCATGCGGCATGCAGCCTTCCCAAATTAAAATATATAAAAATGAATAAGATGAAATTTATATATAGTTGTATAAAAAATATTCTATTCTTTTGTTAGATATTTTAAAAGTGGAAGAATCAAATTTATTTTATAAAATAAAATCCCCGATTAACGCATTCTAAGAATGATCCTAGCTTATAGAGCAGACCAATGATCCAGCTTTAATTCGCCGTTGACTGGGCTGGTTGAGTGCCTGGCTTAAATACATTCCAGGGATTTTCTGTCGCAGGCTTGGGCTTATTCAGCATATCGGGATGATAGACCTCAATCCGGTTTCGGCCAGACTTCTTGGCCTGATACAAGGCAATATCGGCTTGTTTGATCAGGTCTTCCAGGGGTTGGGTATGGGATTCTAGTTCTGCAACACCGATCGAAATGGTGAACCGGATGGCATGATTGGATTCAACATAAATATACTGCTTTTGAATTGCACAACGAATTCGTTCTGCAATAACCAGGCTGTCTTGTAGCTGAGTATCTTCCAGGAGAGCGATAAACTCTTCCCCGCCAAAACGTGCCAGTACATCGCTATGCCGCATTTCTTTACGGGTCACTTCAGCAATCAGTTGTAGCACCCGATCACCGACATCATGCCCATAGCTATCATTAATATTTTTAAAATGATCCACATCAAACATCAGCAGGCAGCTACTGGCATGTTTAGGCCATTGATGAATAGAGCGTTCAGCCATATCGACAAAATGGCGACGGTTGTAGAGCTGAGTCAAATCATCGGTATGTGCCAGATTCTTTAAGGTTTGATAGTTCCATTCATCGAGTAGGGAGCGCAGAAAAGAACGCCGTACATTCAGAATGTTATTCCAGTTAATATAGATGCTAAAAAACCACAGTGGACTAAAGACCACGCTAAAAATAAAGGCTTGAGAAGCACTCATGAACTGGGTCACCCCAAGCATGATAAACAGGGCAATCAAGATGGAGCAATAGACTGCGACTTTAAACTGGGTCTGCACACAGAGATTGGCGATGAGAATAAAGATCGCAGAGGCATAAATATAGGTGGCAACATGGGGACTGGTTGAAAGCGCGAGTAAGCCAATCCAGGCCGCTGCAGCTACAGTGGTGCCTATCGGCAAGATTCTGTCCAGAATCTGAATATTTTTATGTTTTTTAAACAGGTAATAACAGCAAAACATCGCCCCCAGAACCAGAACGACGCGCATCAGACCAGAAATAAAAAACATGTCTGGAATAATCAGGATATCGGCAAAGAAATACAGTAAAAAGGCAATTTGCGCCAGATAGTTAATTTGACGCAAGTTATGATGACTATGCGTATAGACATAATCATGAAAATACTGCTGAAACAGGGCAGGGATACGGGCATGAGGATCTGTCAGCGCCTGTTCAATCAGCTGACGGTTTTGCAGATCACATTCAGATAATTTCAGTGATTTATCGGTCGTCGAATTTTGAAAAGATACATTCGCCGTTGAATATATATTCTCATTCTGAGCAGACATGTCCTGATCCAGTATTATTTTTATAGGTGCCTATTATGCCGTGGTTGAGTAAAAAATAACCTCCCAAAAATTGGGTATCCGGGAAATTTTTAAAGCTAAAACGTAACAAAATTTGTGTTTTGTAAAAGTGAAAGTAATTGAAATACATGAACAATCATCTTATTCATGGAGGTCTTTGGATGTTGTTGATTCGTTTCACGTGAAACATGGATGAATGACATTCTTGGAGCTTCAGTTTATTTAGACTCATAACGCCATGTGCCTAAATCATGATTGCCTTGCTAAAGCTCAAGTTTGGGGCTTTGGATACAAATCTCATCCGCCTTTCAGGATTTAAATTGATGAGACTAGTGAGGCGTTTTATACGTATCTAAATATTTCCAAGGATAGATTTTGCCCATAGACCCTGTACATTGTCCTGAACAGAGAAGCATCTTGAATCGGTCAAATGCATATCTCACCCACTCAAAAGTAGAATGAAAATGCCGAGGTAAGCTCAGCCATGTCGAATAATAGTGATATTGAACTGTCGGATTCCGATGATTGTGAAAAGTACGTGAATCAGTTTATTCAGGAGTTTCCTTTACGTCGTGCAGAAATCGGGCAGGGCACCGTGATTAAACGCGCCTTGCCGAGCCGGCATAAGCGCATGATTGGTGCCTGGTGTTTTCTGGATCATGCGGGTCCGGCCAGTTTCCCGCAAGGAGATGGTCTGGATATCGGTCCCCATCCACACATCGGCCTGCAGACCTTTACCTGGATGATCGAAGGTAGCATGATGCACAATGACAGTCTGGGGAATCAGCAATTGATTCGTCCCAAGCAGGTCAATCTGATGACCTCGGGTTATGGTATTTCACATACCGAAGTCTCTCCCGAGAGCGAAACGCATATGCATGCAGCGCAGTTATGGATTGCCTTGCCGGATGACAAGATCAATATGGCACCAGGTTTTGACCATTATCCGGAATTGCCGGTGGTCAATGAGCGAGGCATTGAGTTTACTGTGCTGGTCGGAGAATATTTAAAAACAAAATCACCAGTTAAAGTACATAGCGAACTGCTCGGCGTAGATCTGTATGCGGCTGAAAGTAGCAGTATGCGTTTGCCACTGAATCCGAAATTTGAATATGGTTTTATGGTGCTTGAAGGGACGGCTAGCATCAATGGGCATGAACTAAATGAAGATAATATGCTGATCCTGGAGCCCGGCTTACAGCAGGTTAACGCTGAAATTCATGCGGGGAGTCGGGTGCTATTGATTGGAGGAGAACCATTTGAAAGCCCGATTTTACTGTGGTGGAATCTGGTCGGACGCACGACAGAGGAACTTAAAATTGCGCGGGAACAATGGATTGAAGGTCATGAACGTTTTGGTTCCATTTCTGCCTATGATGGGCCACGTTTAGAAGCCCCTGCATTTCCAGACCAGATGCGTGCTTCCCGATAAATGCTAAAAATGATGGGAATATGGAGTGCTGTCTGAATTGAACTCAAATAGTGAATCTGCAACATAGGATACATATCATTACAGTCATCAAAAACTGAGCTAGAGTCTGCTGCTTTTTGCTATGCTCAGTGAGCAAGAACAATAAAATCATGAGTCTAATATGCGTGTTTTACATCATCTCGAACAATCACGATCATTTCGTATTCTGTGGGCCATGGAAGAATTAGGACTGGATTACGAGGTTAAATACTATAAACGTCAGCCCAACCTTTCTGCGCCACCGGCCTTAAAACAGATCCATCCATTGGGCAAGGCTCCGATTCTGGTCGATCAGTCTCAGGTACTGGCAGAATCTGCGGCGATCCTGGAATATTTGCAGGAAACGTATGATGAAAAGCAACAATTTCGTCCAGAAGATATTACCGACAAGGCCCAGTACCGTTACTGGATGCACTATGCGGAAGGCTCATTGATGCCGCTGCTGGTGATGCAACTGGTAATGACCACAGTGCCTAAACATACCCCTTTGCTGATTCGACCAGTCGCCAAAAAAATCTGTGATGGAGTGAAGAAGCAGTTTGTACAGAGCCGTTTAAAAGATCATATCCAGTTTCTGGAAAGCTATTTGAGCGAGCATGATTATTTTGCCGGCCATTTCAGTTTTGCCGATATTCAGATGAGTTTTCCTTTGGAGGCCATGCAGAGCCGGACAGGCCAAAGCTATCCAGCGATTCAGGCCTATCTGAAACGGGTCTCGCAACGTGCTGCCTATGCGCGTGCACTGTCCAAAGAAAAGCAAATCAGCTCTTAAACGCTTAAAAGAAAAGGTGCCGATGACACCTTTTTTGATTTTGTGAGATTAGTCCGGGAAGCTGAGACGTTCTTTGGGGAAAACCACCTTAAAGGTAGAACCTTGGTTTTCCTTGGACTCAATTTCCAGATGTGCCTGATGTTGCATCAGCACATGTTTGACGATGGCAAGTCCCAAACCGGTACCGCCAGTACGGCGGCTGCGGTCTGAATCGATTCGGTAAAAACGCTCGGTCAGTCGTGGCAGATGTTTGGGATCAATGCCGATACCGTTATCTTGCACCACAAAATAGGCCGATTCACCATCGTCATGCCAGCCGATGGTGATGGTGCCGCCTTTGGGCGTGTACTTGATAGCATTGGTGATCAGGTTGCTAAAAGCGCTGGCCAATTCCATATCTGAACCGATCAGATCGCAATGGCTGTCAATATCCAGATTCAGGGTATGACCATAGTCAATATTATAGGCTTGGGCATCATCGAATAGCTGGTTCATCAGACTCGGCATTTCAATGATCTGGTTTTTGGCAATATTTTTATCATTTTCCAGACGTGACAGCAGCAGCAGGTCGTTGACCAGTGCATTCATGCGTCGGGTTTGCGACTGCATCTGATCAAAAGCGCGTTTCCAGCGTGGATTGATATCTTCCTGATCGGTAAAGGTTTCAATATAGCCACTGAGCACGGTCAAAGGCGTGCGCAGTTCATGTGAAATATTGTCGACAAAATCCTTTCGCATCTGTTCCAGATTGTGCATCCGGGTCACATCATAAGCGACCAGTACCCGACTTTCCCCGCCAAAACGGGTCATTTTGACCTGCACATAATGGTCTTCAAACAGCGAAGAACGCATTTTCAGGCCATCGGGAGATTCATCAATATGGTGATAGTATTCGATAAAGCTCGGTTGGCGTAACAAGGTCAGGATATTACGGCGACGGTCATCACTGGAGATTCCGAGCAGACGTTCAGCCGCCGGATTCCACCATTCAATCTGCTGGTTTTCATCAAGCAGCACCACAGCTTCTTGCAAGGCCACCAGCGAAGATTGTGCACGATCAATCAGTTCGACCATTTCCGCCTGAACAATCCGTTCCTGACGTTGGGCGCGATAAACATTGAAAAGTAGCGCACCCCAAATCCCGCCAATATTTGGTGGAACATCATAAGGGCGATTGGAAATCCATTCATTGACCAGATATAAGGAACGCATTTGGGTCGCAAAGAATGCCACGAAGGCAATTACGATACAAATCCAGAAATACCCAATCCCAAAACCGATAAAGCTGGCGATAATTAGGAAAAAAGCCAGTAGGCGTAAATCCTGCTTCGCAAAATCCCATAAACTGCTGTAACGGATTCTTTTGTGTTCGCGTGCCAGTTCGGGGACAGGGTAGGGTTCATACATAAAACAAGATTTACCTTAAAAGATATTAACCTAAAGCGACATCTGAACGGGTCGAAAAGCGATAGCCTGTTCCGCGAACGGTCTGTACAAAACGGTCTACACCATAAGGTTCCAGCACTTTACGCAAACGGCGGATATGCACATCGATGGTCCGGTCTTCAATATAGACGTTACCGCCCCACACCTGATCCAGCAATTGCGCACGGGTATAGGCACGTTCCGGATGGGTCATGAAGAATGCCAGCAAACGATATTCAGTCGGCCCCATTTCCAGAATGTTGTTACCAAAATTCACCCGCTGGCTGACCGGATCCAGAATCAGGCCATTGGCATCAATGGTTTTTTCACCGCTCAGGGCATTGGCGCGGCGCAGTACCGCCTTAATTCGGGAGACCAGTTCCCGGGTCGAGAATGGCTTGGTCATGTAGTCATCGGCACCGGCATCCAGACCTTGTACCTTGTGGTCTTCTTCACCGCGCGCTGTCAGCATGATCACCGGAATTTCTGACAGGCTTTCATCACGTTTCAGACGACGACATAAGTCCACACCGCTCACACCACCCGGCATCATCCAGTCCAGCAAAATTAATGCCGGACGCTGGTCCACAATCATCTGATGCGCCTGCTTGGCATCTTCTGCCTGTAAGCACTGAAAACCGGCCATATCCAGAGAGGTATGGATCATTTCCCGAATCGGGAGCTCGTCATCGACGATTAATATGTAGTCATCTTTCACAACGCAATACCCTATTTCATGTAAACGGTGAACCGTTTTATATTTATGACAGGCTTATTACAAAGACTAATTATGACAGTATCATTGCAGAAAGGGAAAAACTGCTGATATTCGCAAAAATTTGTGACAAATATAGCGCAGAAACTTGTTAAAAAATCATAAATTAATTTTACTCATTTCCGTAGTACAGCATAAATCTGCAACTGACTGGTAAATGTAGGAAAGCCTATTAAGCACAGGATTTAACAGCTATTTTTTCTCGGAAAATGACTCGAGCAGCGCCAAAAAAACCACACTACAAGACGATAAAACTTCCTCAAGCGAATGCTTAAAACCACTCATCACCCAACGAATAGCAATTTGGGTGACATAGCCATTTAAACCGGTCGACACCAGTGAAATTTCCTGCTCACTACGATTTAACTGCGGCATCATCAACATGACGAAGGCGTGAATCATGCGGTCGAAACGTGACATGGTTTCATGAATAGTGGCCTGATTATGCAGTTCCTGTACCAGCATGGCATCAATATAAATGATCCGTGCCATGCGCGGATTGTCACGCAGGGTAGTGAGCAGCGCACTCAAACCGGCTTCGATCATTTTTTTCGGATCTGTCGAGGCCTGCATCATGGCCTGCATGACATTCTGTTGCAGTTCATCAATCAGTTTTAGGAAAATGGTCTGAAACAGATGTTCGCTTTTCTTGAAGGATTCATAAAAATAACGTTCAGTCAGTTTGGCTTCATTGCAGATATCTTTGACAGTAACTGAAAAAAAACCATAACTACCATAGGCTTCAATCCCGGCTTCGATGAGCTTTTCACGACGTGCCTGCTGCCGTTCAGCCATCGACAGGCCTTTAAACTGACGTTCCTTAGTTTTGGAGGGTCGTGATTTTTCTGCTGAGTCGATTGAATCGGTCATAAGGCCTGTGTGCTCATCTGCATGAAGATTTTGAATATCTTAGCAATAAATCACGCTTAGACCTATATGGAAATGCTGCCCTGAAATTTGGCCTCTAAGGATATGGGATAATTATTGACAATATATATTGTCAAAACTATATTGAGGATCTGTGCTAGCTCCTGAAACAACAGAACAAGATCCTGCTGTCATGGAATGGCAGTAGTTTACATAAGGAAATTGAATGAAAAATTTTAACAATAAAGTTGCCGCAATTACCGGTGCAGGTTCGGGTATTGGCCAGCAACTGGCAATATTACTGGCCCAGCAGGGTTGTCACTTGGCGCTGAGTGATATCAATGAACAAGGTCTGGCACAAACGCTTGAATTGCTCAAAGAGAGTGATGTTCGTGTGACTATCCAGAAAGTGAATGTGGCTGAACTGGAACAGGTGCGTAACTGGGCGGCACAGGTCGAACAGGATCATGGCAGTGTCAATATGATCTTTAACAATGCCGGCGTTGCACTAGGCTCAACCGTTGAAGGGGCGTCTTATGAAGAACTGGAATGGATTGTTGGAATCAATTTCTGGGGCGTGGTTTACGGAACCAAAGAATTCTTGCCACTGATCAAAAAAACTGGCGATGGTCATATCATCAATATTTCCAGCCTGTTTGGTTTAACGGCTCAGCCCACCCAGTCTGCTTATAATGCGACCAAGTTTGCAGTACGTGGTTTTACTGAATCCCTGCGTCAGGAACTGGACATGGAAAATTGCGGAGTCAGTGCGCTCTGTGTACATCCGGGCGGTATCCGTACCAATATTGCCAATGCGGCAAAAATGAATAACAGTCTGCTGACTTTAGGTATGAATCCGGAAAAATCAGCCCGTAATTTTAATAAATTATTGCGTTGTCCACCTGCAGAAGCCGCTCGTCAAATTCTGGAGGCGGTACAAAAAGACAAACGCCGTCTGCTGATTGGTAATGATGCCAAAGCAATTGACCTGATCCAGCGGATCTTGCCAACTGGTTATCAGCATGTCACTGCACTGGCGACCCAGTTTGGTAAAAAGAAGAAAAAGTCTGCTTAAAAAAATGCAAAACAGACCCGCGAAAGCGGGTTTTTTTATCGCTGTGATAGGGGCTAATTTTTTGCAAAGGAGAGTATTAACTACTGTAATGCTTTAGGCACGTAAAAAAACCTGCATTTAAATCAACGCTTCAACCGTTTTTTTCTTCCAGACAAACTGATAATACAGTCCCTGCAAAATACACAGGCTGACAAAGGCCAACGCATAGGCATACCAGATACCTTCCAGACCCCACCACCGGCTAAACAGATAAGCGGCGGGAACTTCAATACAGAGAATGGCAAAAATGTTGATTAACATTGGCACGGTCACCGTACCACTCGAGCGCATGATCGAAGCAAAAATGGCACTGGCACCAAAGAACAGAATCGACCACAGCACAATAAACAGCAGTTGTTGTCCCAGTACTACAACCTTAGGATCGGTAATAAACAGCGCCATCAGATATTTGGAGAACAGGTAGGCCAGAATCACCAGACCGCCGGTAAACAGGATATTCATACTCAGCGCAGTCCGGGTCACTTTATTGAGCAGATCCGATTTACCTGCGCCAATCGCTTGCGCACCAAATACAGATGCGGCAATTGCAATCGACAAAGCCGGAAATTGAATATAATTTAAGACCTGATTGACTGCACCATAGGCCGCTGTTGCTTCTGCGCCATAGCGGTTGACCAGTCCGACAATTACCAGTCCGGCAACTGAAGTCGTGACCATTTGCACACCAGTAGGAACCCCCAGTTTCAAGATCATTCTGCTCAACTGTGGTTGATGACGAATATTTTTTAATAAGGCCCAGTCCAGCTTGAGCGGATGTTGCCTATAGTTCAAATACAGGATTAAAAACAACAGAACCGCCAGATTTCCCAGAATGGTGGCAATCGCCGGTGAGATAATGCCCATTTTAGGAAAGCCAAAATAACCGGCAATCAGGACCGGTGTCACCACCAAACCGACCCCAATGGTAAGTGCGGAAGCAAACAGGGGCGTGGTACTATCCCCAACACCGCGCAAGATGGAAGTATAAATAATATAGATAAAAATTAAGGGACTACCCGCCAGCATCCATTGTACATAGGGCAAGGACAAATGCATTACATCAGGATCTGTGCCAAGGGCCAAAAGAATATTCTCAGCAAAAATTACCCCGAAAAGCGCAATCAAGCTGCCGCCAATCAAGGTCATAAATAAAGTTGAACCGACCACACAGCGCACTTTTTCTATATTTTTTCCACCCCAAGCCTGTCCAATCAGTACGGTAGAACCGGCAGACAAACCAATCACAAAGGCCATCAGACAAAACAGGATCGGGAAAAAAACGGCAACAGCAGCAATCGCATTCACTCCGAGCATTTGTCCCACAAAAACCGTATTGATCGTGCCGGAGAGACTTTGCAGGATATTGGTCGCAATTAATGGCAACAGAAATACCAGAAAGGCTTTCCATAAATTCTGTTGATGAATCAGTGAGTGCTGTGCCATGCGACATCCTGTGATTGAATTATCATCTATTTGTTGATGCAGCTATTATTCGGCAGAATATAAGAAAAAGCCTTAGCTTTTAAGTAACTAAGGCATTTATTTTATGAGATTTTTAGTTAAAAAATGAGTTAAACCTTTGAAAGAATTTGACCTGCCTGGATCAAGGTTTGTTCTTTTTTTGCAAAGCAAAACCTGAGCAAGCGTAAATCTGTAGGAGGATGCTGGTAGAACGCAGAGACTGGAATCGCCACAATCCCATGTTGTTCTGCCAGAAAATGGCACATGGATAAATCATCGAGCTCAGGCCGAATCTCTGAATAATCTAAGTTCTGGAAATAAGTCCCTTGAGAAGGTGTCCATTTAAAGCGTGACGTTTCAATGGATGAGTTAAATAAATCCCGTTTGTTTTGATAGAAAGAGGACAGTTCAGGTATATGCTCAGGATGCAGTTGCATATATTCCGCCAAGGCAACCTGAACGGGCGTCACACCACAGAAACTGGCAAACTGATAAATCTGTCTGAACATTTTCATCAGTGCGGGTGCAGCAATACAAAATCCGGTTTTCCAGCCAGTGACATGGAAGGTTTTACCAAAAGAACCAATCACAAAACTCCGCTCACGAAGTTCTGGAAATGACCAGGCCGAATAGTGCTGAACGCCGTCAAAAACCAGATGTTCGTAGACTTCATCCGACAGCACCACAATATTGCGCTCGCGAATCAGCTCGATCAGTTGCTGCCAGTCTGCCTTGGACCAGACACTACCACTCGGGTTATGTGGCGTATTCACCACAATCATGCGGGTACGGTCATTAATGGTATCTTTGACCTGATTCCAGTCCACAGAAAAATCAGGATGCTGCAAAGCAATATGCACTGGCTTTGCCCCGACCAGTTGTACCGCAGGGCCATAACTGTCATAGCTCGGGTCGAAAATAATTACTTCTTCACCGGCGCGCACTGTGGCCTGAATGGCACAAAAAATCGCAATCGTGGCCCCAGGCGTAATCGTGATTTCCTCGAAAGGATCAATCATCAGTTGATCACGCTGCTGATAGAGATCTGCCACTAGACCTCGCAAGACTGGCAGACCATCTCCCGGAGCGTACTGGTTAAATCCATTCTGGCTAGCGCGGTTTAAAGCTTCAATCAAGGCAGGAGGCGCTGCAAAGTCCGGAAATCCTTGAGAAAGATTCAAGGCTCCGAGTTTTTGTGCCAAGGCCGACATGGTACTAAAAATGGTCACGCCCAAATCGGGTAATTTAGAAGGGAGTTCCAGCATGTCCTTGGCCTTGAAGAATGAGATCTGAATGAGTGTAGCAGCAAGTTCCGTATAGGATAATCGGAAAAATAGGGAATATTGAGCAATATTTTTAATTAAGATGTACCACATGCAATTTAAGATTTTTAATTGAAGGGCCATAAATTAAAGGCCTAATTATGTGAAATGCATCGTGAACTGGACGAAATGGATAACTTTTCCTAAAATCTGCCGCACAATAATAAAGCTTAAAATTATAACTATAAAATGCCAAAACCTATCCATATGCTGGTGGAGCAGCTCGGGCTTAAGCGACAGCATCGTGCGCTACATTTACAGTTTTCACATCCTCCTTTAAATCATCAGGTTTTGATTCAGCGTATTGAGGGTCAGCATCAGATCAATCAAGGCCTGCAGGCTGAACTGATCTGTCTTTCCACTCATGCTCATATTGCCTTGAAACAGTTTATCGGCTGTCGGGTGGCCATTGATCAGGTCACAGACCGGGGTGAACTTTTCCGGACTACGGGCATTATTACTGCAGCCAGTCAAGGGCAGAATGATGGAGCTTTGACCCTGTATAAATTGACGCTAAATGATCCGACTGCACTCTGGCAGAAGCGCCGTAACAGTCGGGTTTTTATGAACAAGACGGTGCGCGAGATCAGTGAAATCCTGTTCAGTGAATGGCAAAACAGAAGTGTATTATTCGCGGCCAGTCTCAGCCTGGATTTGACAGGACTCAGCCGGGACTATGATGTCCGACCTTTTGTAATGCAGTCGAATGAATCGGATTATGATTTTCTGACCCGTTTATGGCGTAGCGAAGGAATTAACTGGCTGATTGATGAAAGGCAATTAACTGTGCCTGTATCAGCCAGCGAGATTCAAGATCAGCTTTTAAAACTGGTAGATCATTCCCAATATTTTTCAGCTTTAAAACGCCGCTCCATCCGGTTTCATCGCAGTCATGCCACCGAACAGCTGGACACGCTGAACAGTCTGATTGCGGTACGTCAGCTCAATCCGAATAGTACCCAAACCCAGCGCTGGCATGCCCAGCAACTTGCCCAGGATCAAAGCCAGCCTTTATTCAGTAATCATCAGCAAAGTGATATCCATGCAAATGCCACTCTTCAGCTTGAAGATGCGTGGAACATCAGTCCGGCTTGGACCGGCGACTTAAATCATGAGGATCAGGTGACAGCATCTGGTATAGCCCAACTGGATCGACTCAATCAGCAGCTCAGTGACTATCATGCTTTGCAGTCTAAATATTTTAAAGCCAGTAGCAGCGTACGAGATGCTCAGGTTGGATACTGGTTTGAACTGCAACAGCATCCTGAAATTGATCAGCATCCTGCCCATCAACGTGAATTTCTGATTTTAGCTAAGCGGTTTTATAACCAGAACAATTTACCTAAAGATATCTTATCTCAGCTGGACAGTTTGCTTGAGAAGAGCGGCTGGCAGATGACACAGGAGGAACGACAGGCCAATGAACTACAGATGGTGCGCCGTGAAATCCAGGTTGTTCCTGAGTACCACCCCTTCATTCATCGGCCTGCTGCATATCCGCAACGGGCTCGAGTGGTCGGACCTGAAGGTGAAACGATTCATGTCGATGCATGGGGGCGGGTGAAAGTTCGTTTTCTGTTTACCCGGAGTGAGGATCATCAGCATGATGGCGGCGCAGGTAGCAATGACAATGATAGCGATTCTGCTTGGGTGGATGTTTTGACCCCTTGGGCGGGTGAGGGTTATGGCATCAGGTTGCATCCGCGAATTGGCGAAATTGTAGTGATTGACTTCTTTGAAGGTGATATCGACCGGCCCTTTGTGGTGGGACGGATTCATGAAGCAGAACGGCATCCGACCATGTTTGATGCAAAAGGAGAACTTCCTGCGACCAAAAAACTCAGTGGCATCCGTTCTCAGGAGGTCGATGGGGATGGCTTTAACCAGTTGCGTTTCGATGATACCCCTGAACAGATTAGTGCGCAGCTGCAAAGTAGTCATGCAGCCAGTCAGCTCAATCTGGGAAATCTAAGCCATCCTAAAGAAAGTGAAAGCAGCGAAGGTCGAGGAGAAGGTTTTGAACTAAGGACAGACCAGTGGGGTGCCATACGTGCAGGAAAAGGCTTATTAATCTCCACTTATCGGCAAGATTCAGCAGCAGGCAATCACCTGGATGCGAGTCGTGCCAAAGAGCAGATTGAATCGAATCTCGATCATAGTAAAGCCTTGAGTGATATTGCTGAACAACAGCAGACTGATCCGCTGCAATTTTTTGATAGTTTAAAACAGTTTCTGAGTCAGATTGAAGCTGAAGATCAAGCCAAGGCCATCGCATTTAAACAGGCCGTGATGTTATTAACTGCCCCCCAAACGATTGCACTGAGCACAAATGAAAATATTCATTTATCCGCTGATCAGCAAATCAATCAGAGTGCCGGGAATAATATTCATTTATCCACACAGAAATCTTTAGTTGCTCATGCACAGGACAAGATCAGTTTATTTGCTGCTCAAGAGGGTGCGAGTCTCTATGCTGCTCAAGGAAAAATTGAACTACAAGCCCAAGATGATGCGATTGAAGCGATTGCCCGCAAGGTAATCAAGCTTATTTCGACTGAAGACAAGATCGAAATCACCAGTCCGAAAGAGATTGTACTGACCGCTGGAGGGTCTCAAATTAAGATCAATGGTGGTGGAGTGGTGGTCAAAACTGGTGGGAAATTTGAGTGTAAGGCCGGGCAGCATCTGTTTACGAAAGGTCAAAATATTATTGAACAAAAAATAAATCTTCCAAAAATGAAAACATTATTCAGTAATAAAATTAACTATCAGTGGACTAACCAGTCTGCAGGAGAAAAAGAAATTTTTATTCTAAATAAGTTGGATGGGAACTTAATTAAAACTAAGAAGTCTGTATTAAATGAAAATAATCAATTAAGTACTTTAAGATTCTATACCTCTCAACCCACAGATTTCGTGGCTTTAGGATTTAATTCTTTACAAACTCATCTCATTCAAGACTTAGATAATGAAAGTATTGATGAACTATTGAATGAGATAGAAGAAAGGGATTTAGAGGATGATGTATATACTGAAGAGGATGTCGAATGATGAGCAATTTAGTTACCATAACATCAAAAATTTATGATGCTTCAGGAAAATATGTCATTAATTTAAAAGTTAAATCACGCTATAAAGGTTCATCGAGAGAAAATACAAATAAAACAGATAAAGATGGTTTATTTATATTTCAGGGTTCACCAAATCGAACTGTGGAAATTTTAGCTAAGCCACCTAATGTGGAAGATTATATCGTTATTAAAACGATTGATTCTTCAATCATTTCTTCTAGAAAGAATCCTGTAAAAGTATCCTTGCCTAAAAGTATAGAGGAGTATCATAAAGAAAAAGTGATGCCTACTACAAAAGGTATAGTTACGACTTTATTTAAAATAATAGACTGCAATGAGAAAATATTAACGAGTTTCCCGGTAAAATCTCGCCCTAAAGGAAAACAAAGTTCATTTGAACGTCATACCAATGAGCAGGGCATTGTAGAGGTGGTATCTTCACCTAATCGAGATATTGAAATTCTAGTTTTGACTTCAAATGATGAGTTTGCTCTAAAAGGTGCTGTTAACTCTGAGCATGGCTCTCAAATACCACAAATAATTAAATTAGACGAACCCTGCGAAAACTTTAAAAGTGAATCAAATATCCAACTTCTAGATAGAGAAGGAAATAGTTATATCGTTGAAAATACAAAGATCGAGATACTTTATCTAGGAAATAAGATAACCAAAATTTCAAATACCTCTGATGGTAAATTTTCATTTCCAAGCATGATTGGAGAAAAAATACAGATCACGGTATTTAAACCTGATGGTAATCCCTTGGAACCGAAAACTCATGTGGTAAAAAGAATTAAAGAAGATGCCATAAAAATGAAATTAGATGTGGACTTAACGGTAGGTCGAACTGTACTAAATAAGCCAAGAATAGAGAAAAATTTAAAAATAAGTAAATGTGTCTGTAATAGGGATATTTCAGCAGAAGAATTTAAAAAAATAACAACTAGTGCCACAGCTATAAGCTTTCTTAATGATTTAAATGAACAATTTAAAAAACTTAATATGATTAATTGTCTTGAAAAGGCTCATTTTATAGCACACACATTACATGAAACTGCAAGTTATTCTTTGCTAGAAGAAGGATTAGGTGGTAAATCTGAAAGTGAAGTTTATGATGGCTATAAAGGACGTGGCTTAATGCAATTAACCTATAAAAATAATTATGAGCTTTATGGGTTAGCAGTGAATGAAAACTTTTTAGGAAATAATAAACATAGAATTGCTAAAGAAAAAAAACATGCTGTAGGTTCTGCAGTATGGTATTGGCATCATTCTAAAGCTGGCAATTTGAGTCCTCATGCCATTAATAATGATTTAATAGCAACTTGTGCTTTAATTAATGGCGGATATAACGGATTTGATGAGAGAGAGAAATACTATAAAAGAGCTGTAATCGCTCTTAATATAAAAACCTGTTTAAATTTAGATAAGAAAATAGTTGATAATCTTGATAATTATACGAAATTTGAAAATAGTTATATTTATTTTAATAAAATTGGTGAATGCTTTGGATGGGGTTTATGGAGTGATCCTGCTGGTTACAAAAAAGGAAAATTAAAAAACTCTAATGAGTCAAAAAAAGGATACTCAAGATTTCTAGAAATGTGTAAAGACAAAGATTATCCTTTTGGTTATAAACAAGATAAGAAAGGGAACAAAGTTGGCAGAAAGAGGTATGGTTATAGTGCGAATTCTGCAATAACATTAGCTAAAAAGAGGTTAAAAGAATTATGAAAAAAATTATACTTATTTTTTTTGCTCTAGTGGTATGTACAAGCGCACAATCAAATGATGAATATTATTGTCTGATAAGTGAAAAGAAATCTATTTTGTTAGTTTCTAGTAAGTATCCTGATATTAATTTTGTAAAATATTATCCCTATTTGAAAAATATTAAAATATCAAGACCTATAAAAGAAAAAAATGTCGATATGGGTGATAATGCTAAGCCTGAAGTCTATAGAACAATGAATGAAATCATTAATGGAGAAATTACTGGGTATTATACTTTTATGTCACAAGGTTATCTTTTATATGATGTCGAATATAAAAATTTAAGAACCAAGAAGACTACTATTTTTAATAAAAGTAACATACATATAGATAATATAAGTTGCTTATAACTCTTTAAATTCTATTTTAATCTTAGTTAAAAAGCATAAATCGAAATAAGATTTATGCTTAATTTTAAAGTGAATTTACAAAACCTCTTCCAGTAACTCCTCACTCGGTGCAAAGTAATAGGCACCATCCAGAGGTGTTACAAAATGCAGCAGGCGGTCATGAATTCCATCACCAGATGTACCGAACATACGTTCTAACATAGCATCAATAATTTTCAGGTCTTTGGTGTAGGCAATAAAGAATAGACCCTGGTCGCCACGTCCGTCACCATATGGCAAGGAGTGACGCAGGATTTCCATTTCTTCACCTTCTTCATGTTCAACTACAGTACGTGCCACGTGCGCATTTTCAGGTTTGACTTCATCATCCAATTCAATGGATTCAAGCTTGGTGCGACCCATAACCTGTTCCTGAGTATCAACTTTTAGCTTTTTCCATTTTTCCAGGTTATGCGCGTAACGCTGGGCAAAAATAAATGAACCATCTTGGAAAATACCTGAATCTTCACCTAATAATGCGACTTCAGCACGATCATCCGGGAATTGCGGATTTTCAGTCCCATCAATAAAGCCAGTTATGTCACGACCATCAAAATAGCGGAAGCAAACCCGCTCATCCAGCACCTGAACCTGATCCTGAATGCCTTCAAAAAAAGCCTGACTGAGCGCAAAACAGATATCAGCACGGGCACTGGCAATATGAATGATCATATCTGCCGGAACCACTGGCATTTCAAATGAACCATGAATGGGCTCAAGCTGTTTAAAGCCTGCAGGAGCTTGATCATAAAGTTTTGCCCACAGTTCAGGACCAAAAGCCACTGCCGTTTTAATTTGTGCTTGAGGATGTTGCGTAATAAGACGATCACGCGAAGTAAAAAGATGTTCGAGTTGTTCTTTTAATTGTTCAATACTCAAATCTTTAAGACGTAAAACAATAAAACGGGCATGATCTGAAGGAAGTGGCAAGATTACCGATTGGGCTGTCATTCATGGCTCCTGTAAGGATAGATCCTGTTTTTAATGTACATATTGTGCCTGAAGCTAGACAGAGTGAATAGTGCAATGCCTTATATTTAAGCAGGTTTTTAGCCTGATTTTATTGGAAAATTCATATAATATTGGGCAAGTTTTGCTGAGTTAAATATTCATGTCCTATCAAATGTGGTTTGCCTATATGTTGGCCTGCTGGGTGATTAGTGTCTCTCCGGGTGCTGGTGCAATTGCATCGATGTCGAGCGGATTGAATTATGGTTTTCGGCATGGTTACTGGAATGCGCTGGGTCTGCAACTGGCTTTACTGGTACAGATTGCAGTGGTTGCAGCAGGCGTGGGAGTTTTGTTTGCGACAACCCCGTGGGCATTTTTAGTGGTGAAATGGTTTGGTGTCGGCTATTTATTGTATTTGGCTATTTTGCAGTGGAAAGCACCTGCACAATCTATCGAAATTAAACATGAATTGGCGCGTAAATCTGCAGGGAAACTGGTATTGCATGGCTTCTTAGTCAATATGAGTAATCCTAAAGCCATCGTATTTTTACTGGCCGTCTTGCCGCAATTTCTGGATTTGTCCAAACCACAATGGATTCAGTATTTGATTATGGCTGCAACAATGGTGACGATTGATCTGATTGTGATGGCGGGTTATACCGGATTGGCTGCTAAAGTTTTAAGGCTACTAAAATCATCGAAACAACAAAAAGTCATGAACCGGACTTTTGCCGGTTTATTTGCAGGCGCTGCATTTTTATTGAGTTTGGTGCATCAATAAAGAGTGTTTGCTCTCTCCTTAAAGGAGAGAGGTGCAATAGATCATTAGAAAATCATCATGATTTAACAGAAATATTAAGCCAGCTTTTTAAACTTCTGCACGCAGAAGAACAGTGCAAATAGCACCGCCATGGTCAGTACAATAGTTAAACCTGTCGAAGTATTGAGACCGGCACTCGACCACAGGCCTACGGTCACCCCAATTTGCGCAATCACGAATGCCCAGATCACCATTTGTTTGGGTGAGTGTGCAAGTAATCGTGCAGTCAGGGCAGGGATCACCAGTAATGCCCCCATCAAGAGTGAACCGACTGCTTTCAGGGCAAGCACGGTAAACAATGCCAATAACAACATAAAGATCAGGCGTTGCCATTTGGCATTTACACCTTCACTGACCGCCATGTCCGGATCAATCGCGATTTGAATCTGCGCTTGCCAGCTTTTATAGAGGACGGCTAAGGCCAGAATAATCACAATGGCAAAGGTGGGTAAGTCCGTCCAAGAAATCGTTAGTAGATCACCAAATAGATAGCTGAGAAGTTCCGGTCTTAAACTCGGTAAATGCTGAATGAACAATAATCCCGAGCAAAGCAGTGTTGCTGAACATAAGGCCAGCAAAGCATCATTGGGTAGGCGCGGATCATGCAGCACCCACAAAATACCTACCAATAATAAGGCAATAAAAGTGACTCCCATCCAGAGCGGTAAACTTAAAGCTCCAGCAATGGCAACACCGAGTAAAGTACCGTGTGCCATGGTATCGGCAAAGAATGACATACGCCGCCAGAGCATGAGACAGCCCAGCGGAGCAGTCAGAAATACCAACAGCGTTCCCATGATCCATGCAGGTAAAAGGAGTTGTAACCAATCCATCATGGTTTAAGCTTCCGGCTCGGGGTGAATATGAGGGCGTGAATCATGCTGACAGGGAGTGGCAGAATCGCCATGCGCGCAATGATCATGATGATGGTGATAGAACACTCGATTGGTGCCAAAAATTGCCTGATATTCGGGATGTTGCTGCACGCTTTCCGGCAGCCCACTACAGCAGATATGCTTGTTCAAGCACACGACTCGAGTCGTACCTTGCATCACCCATTGCAGGTCATGTGAAACCATCAGTACGGCACAGCCATATTTTTCCGGCAAGTTACGCACATATTCATACAGTTCAGCTTCGGACTGGATGTCCAGACCTTGCATCGGTTCATCGAGGACTAAAATGTCCGGCTGGCGTAATAAGGCGCGGGCCAGTAGCACCCGCTGACGTTCGCCGCCAGACAACTGCTGAACTTTAGAATCTTGCAGTTTACTAATGCCGGTATCGCGGATAATTTCGGTTTTAATCTGGGATGGGCATTTTTCTAGCGCCAATAAATCTTTCACTCGTAGCGGCAAGCTATATGATGGATTAAATTTCTGTGGCACATAAGAGAATTTGAGTTTGCGCGCAGTTTTGATCTCACCCGACTGTGGTTTTAGTATGCCCAGCATGACTTTAATTAAGGTCGATTTACCAGCACCATTGGGACCAATCAGTGTGACAATTTCTTTCTCTTGTAATGAGAAATCAATGGCTTTTAGGATATCGCGCTCATCGATTTTGACCCAGATCTTGGAGAGCTGAATCAGGGGAGAGGCACTTAAGCTTTGTTGCGGCACTGCTGACAAATTCCTGAAATTTCGATAATGCTGTGATGTGCCGTGAAGTCGTCCGAGCTTGCCAGTGCATCGAGTTGATTGAGCAGGCCCTGAGCCGACGCTTCTTTCACGGCTTTACATTCGGTACAGATTAAAAAAGCAGCCTGATGACCTTCACGCGGATGGCAACAGGGAATATAGGCATTGATCGAGGTCAGGCGATGAATCAGCCCTTTGCTTAATAAAAAATCCAGAGTGCGATACACCGTTGGTGGGGCTGCAGGACGATCGCTGGCATTTTTCATTTGTGCCAGCAGATCATAGGCGCCCATCGGGCCATGCGCATTCAGAATGAGTTCCAGCACTTCTTTACGTAAAGGCGTAAGGCGTGCGCCGCTTGCTGCACAAAGACTTTCCGCTTCAGCAAGACGTTGTGCGACATTGGGATGGTCGTGCACGCCGTGCAATGCGTTGTGGTGTTCATGCGAACAGGAACCCATAGTTCACCTCAAGTGCGAAACTGAAAATTAATAGATTTCAAATCTTAACATGAAGCGTTCTGAGTTTCGATTGGGCATAGGTATTTTTGTATTTTTGTTATATTATAACACTTCCTAATTTTATCGTTTTTAAGTGATTTCTACTTATGTTCCGTCTCCTTGCAATCAGTTTGCTGGCATTGTTCAGCACACTCAGTTGGTCACAAAGTCTGGTGGTGTCTACGCAGCCGATCTATCTGATTGCCAAGAAAATTACCCAGGGCGTGGAACAGCCGACTTTATTACTGGCTAACCAAAGTGGACATGATGTGAGTCTGACTCCGGCGCATCGAAAAACTATTCAGGATGCAGGTCTGGTGATCTGGCTAGGTCAGGCGCATGAAGCACCCTTGGCGAAAGTGCTGAATGAAAGTAATAAAGGTATCGCACTTTTAGACTCCGGAATTTTGACTACCTTGCCGATGCGTAATCCGCGTGGCGAGGCCTTAAAAAATACGGTAGACACGCATGTCTGGCTCGATCCGAATAATGCGGTACGGATAGGTTTCTTTATTGCGGCGCTACGTTCGCAGCAACTGCCGGAGCATCGTGAACGCTACTGGAAAAATGCCCGTGACTTTGCACAAAACATGTTTGCGACGGCCCAGCTTTATAGTTCAAGCAACAAAGCCAAACCCTATTGGTCTTATCACGATGCCTATCAGTATCTGGAACGCCCACTCAATTTAAAATTCATGGGTGCGCTGACCGATGATCCGCATGTTTCGCCAACCGTGGCGCAAATCAAGTTTTTACAGGATCATCGTCCACAACGCAAAATGTGCCTGCTGGCCGAAGGTCATGCCAGTGAAAACCAGTACCGCAAACTCAATCCGGTACTGTTCCAGCATGTCGATGAAAGCATGAGCGGGGCAGGGGGCTTTGTGCAGGCTTGGCAGCAATTGGCCACAGAAACCCAGAAATGTGTACTAAATGCACGCTAATGATTTAAAAAATAGACAGATTTTGATTAGTTTAACAGCAGTGACCCGATTTAAAAAAACACGACTAAGGTCGGGAAAAGATTGCATGTTCAGGGGTGTAACTCTATAATGCCTGCGATTAAAAATAATCACCTGTTAAACTTGTCAAGCATGATTGCTGTGAGTGAATAAATAATGAGCCGAACTAGTCGCTTGATTGACCGACGATTAGCGAAAGCTTTGGTCCTCCTGCAAGCCTGTATGATCCCTGTTTCAGCCTTGATCGGCTGGGTCGTGAAAGACTCAACCGCAGCCTTGAGTGCAGCATTAGGTGCACTGGTATGTTGGCTCGCGACTTGTTATTTTTCGTGGCAATCGTTTCGAGCAGCAGGAGCCCGCGCGTCTAAACAAGTTCTTTCGAACATGTATAAAGGCTTGATGGGAAAGTTTGCCATTGTGATTGTTGGTTTCATTTTAATTTTAAGCAATGTTAAACCGTTGTCAGCGGTGGCGTTGTTTTGTGGTTTTATACTTGTTCAAGCCATGTCGTGGGTCGCTCCGTTTTGGGCGTCACGTCTACAAAAATGAGTATAAGCACAACAAGAAATTGAAAAGTTTTTCAGGAGCAGGCGAGATATCAAGCAGCACGCGATATTCGTTTGTTCTATTAGTTTTTTGACATTGACCAGGTGTGATTTATGGCTGCTGAAGAACATGCCCTTACTTCGACCGAGTATATCAAGCATCACTTGACCAACATGACCTATGGCAAAATGCCGGACGGTACGTGGAAATTGGCCGAGAGCGGTGCTGAAGCTCAACAGATGGGGTTCACTGCTATTCACTTGGATTCAATGGGTTGGTCTATCGGACTGGGTCTGATTTTCTGTTTGTTGTTCTGGTTGGTTGCGAAAGCGGCTAATGCTGGTGTTCCTACCAAGTTCCAGTCTGCAATTGAAATGATTATCGAGTTTGTAGATTCAAGTGTACGTGATACCTTCCACGGGAAGTCTCGATTAATTGCACCCTTAGCATTAACCATTTTCGTGTGGATTTTCCTCATGAACTTGATGGATTTGATCCCTGTTGACTTTATTCCTTATGTAGCTCAACACGCGATTGCTTCTATGCTGGGTGTAGACCCTCATCAGGTTTACTTTAAAATTGTTCCGACTACAGATCCAAACATTACCCTCGGTATGTCTATTTCTGTATTCTTCTTAATTATTTTCTATAGTATTCGTGAGAAAGGTGTTGGCGGCTTCGTTGGTGAGTTAGCACTGAACCCATTTAACCCAAGTAATCCAGTTGCTAAAGTGCTTTTAATTCCATTCAACTTATTGTTGGAATTGACTACTTTCTTGGCGCGACCAGTTTCATTGGCTCTACGACTGTTCGGTAACATGTATGCGGGTGAGTTAATCTTCATTCTTATCGCGTTATTACCGTTCTGGATCCAGTGGGCGTTGTCTGTGCCTTGGGCGATTTTCCACATTTTGATTATTACGCTACAAGCATTCATTTTCATGATGTTGACTATCGTGTACATGAGTATGGCAAGCGAAAAGCATTAATGGTATTGCCTAACTGTCAACGGATGGTTGGGCACACAATTTTTTAACTTAATTTGGTATAAAACCTAACCTCTGAGGAATTATCATGGAACTCACTTTAGGTCTAGTTGCAATTGCATCTGCTATCTTGATCGCTTTCGGTGCTTTAGGTACTGCGATTGGTTTTGGTCTTCTAGGCGGCCGTTTCCTTGAAGCTGTAGCTCGTCAACCAGAATTGGCTCCACAACTTCAAACTCGTATGTTCTTAATCGCGGGTCTTCTTGATGCTGTGCCTATGATCGGTGTTGGTATTGGCTTGTTCTTCATCTTCGCTAATCCATTTGTAGGTTAATCAGCTTAATTCCGAAATTCACTATTTGAGGAATTTGCAATGAATATCAACCTCACATTGTTTGGCCAAGCGATTGCGTTTGCGATTTTTGTCGCATTCTGCATGAAGTTTGTATGGCCACCACTAATCAATGCGATTAGTGAACGTCAGCGTAAAATCGCTGATGGCTTAAATGCTGCTGAAAAAGCGAAGGCTGACCTTGCAGATGCGCAAGCACAAGTGAAAGCTGAGTTAGACGCGGCAAAAGCACAAGCGGCTCAATTGATCGAACAAGCGAACCGTCGTGGTGCACAATTGATCGAAGAAGCGCGTACCCAAGCTGCGGCTGAAGGTGAGCGTATTCGTCAACAGGCTAAAGAAGCTGTTGATACTGAAATCAATGCTGCTCGCGAAGAATTGCGTCAACAAGTGGCTGCTCTTGCAGTAACTGGTGCTGAGAAAATTCTTAGCCAGCAAGTTGATGCAGAAGCTCACAATGCCATGCTGACTCAGCTGGCTGCTAAACTTTAAGAGAGGCGGATTATGGCTGAACTCTTGACGTTGGCACGCCCATACGCTAAAGCAGCATTTGCTTACGCTTCTGAGCAAAGTGCAACTGACTCTTGGTCAACAGCACTTGAATTGCTCAGTGCTGCGGTGCAAGACGAAGCATTTTCAGCTTATCTAAATCGCCCTGAGCTTACACCTGCTGAGCAGGTGGCTCTTTTTGCGAAAGTTTTAGGTGAAGACCAAACTGCAGCAGTGTCTAACTTCCTGACATTGCTTGCAGAGAATAACCGTTTGGTTCTTCTTCCTGAGATTGCAGCAGAATATGAGCAGCTTAAATCACAGAATAACAATACTGTGGATGTTGTGATTGAATCAGCATTCCCATTGACTTCTGTACAGGAACAACTTCTTACTCACGCATTAGAGAAAAAATTCGAAGCGGCGGTAAATGTTTCTGTAGAAGTTAACCCAGCGCTGATTGCTGGTGTAGTTATTCGTGCAGGCGACCAAGTGATAGATGATTCTGCGCTTAACAAGCTTGAAAAAATGCGTACTCGTCTTCTTGCTTAATTGCATTTAGAAGACTGAACTTTAAAAAGATTGAGGTATAGCGCAATGCAACAACTGAATCCATCCGAGATCAGTGCGCTCATTAAACAGCGTATCGGCGATCTGGACACCAGCGCAACCGCTAAGAACGAAGGAACCATTGTTATGGTTTCCGACGGTATTGTGCGTATTCACGGCTTAGCTGACGCTATGTACGGTGAAATGATCGAATTCGACGGCGGCCTTTACGGTATGGCACTGAACCTAGAACAGGATTCAGTGGGCGTCGTTGTTTTAGGTAACTACTTAAGCCTTCAAGAAGGTCAAAAAGCGCGTTGCACAGGTCGTGTATTAGAAGTTCCGGTTGGTCCAGAACTTTTAGGCCGTGTAGTAGATGCTTTGGGTAACCCGATTGATGGTAAAGGCCCTATTGATGCAAAATTAACTGATGCTGTTGAAAAAGTAGCACCAGGCGTAATTTGGCGTCAATCAGTGGATCAACCTGTACAAACTGGTTATAAATCAGTAGATACAATGATCCCTGTAGGCCGTGGTCAACGTGAGTTGATCATTGGTGACCGTCAAACTGGTAAAACAGCAATGGCGATCGACGCGATCATCGCTCAGAAAAACTCTGGCATTAAATGTGTATACGTAGCAATCGGTCAAAAACAATCGACTATCGCTAACGTGGTACGCAAGCTAGAAGAAACTGGCGCTATGGCGTATACAACTGTTGTAGCTGCAGCTGCAGCTGATCCAGCAGCAATGCTGTATCTAGCTCCGTATTCTGGCTGTACAATGGGCGAATACTTCCGTGACCGCGGTGAAGATGCGTTAATCATTTATGATGACTTGTCTAAGCAAGCTGTTGCTTACCGTCAAATTTCATTGCTTTTACGCCGTCCACCAGGTCGTGAAGCGTATCCAGGTGACGTGTTCTATCTACACTCGCGTCTACTTGAACGTGCTTCTCGTGTATCTGCTGACTACGTTGAGAAATTCACTAACGGTGAAGTTAAAGGCCAAACTGGTTCATTAACTGCATTGCCGATTATTGAAACTCAAGCGGGTGACGTATCTGCATTCGTACCAACCAACGTAATTTCGATTACTGATGGTCAGATCTTCCTTGAAACATCATTATTCAACGCAGGTATTCGTCCTGCTGTGAACGCGGGTATCTCTGTATCTCGTGTTGGTGGTTCAGCGCAAACTAAGATCATCAAGAAATTGTCTGGTGGTATCCGTACTGCTTTGGCGCAATACCGTGAATTGGCAGCATTTGCTCAGTTCGCTTCTGATCTTGACGAAGCAACTCGTAAGCAACTTGAACATGGTCAACGTGTAACTGAGTTAATGAAGCAAAAACAATATGCTCCATACTCAATTGCTGACCAAGCTGTTTCAATTTATGCATCTAACGAAGGCTACATGGCTGACGTAGACGTTAAGAAAATCGTAGACTTTGATGCTGCGTTAATTTCTTACTTCCGTTCAGAGCATGCTGCGTTAATGCAACAAATCGATGCCTCTGGTGATTACAACAAAGACATCGAAGCTGCAATCAAAGCAGGTATTGAAAGCTTTAAAGCGACTCAAACTTACTAATTTCAACCTCTGTTGAATTTAGTGTCGGTTTGGTTCACGGAATCAACCTTCGGAAGCTCGCAAGGGCTTTCGAATACTAGGTTAAGCGTATGGCAAATTTAAAAGAAATTCGCGCCAAAGTAGCTAGTATCAAGAGCACGCAGAAGATTACTCGAGCGATGCAAATGGTAGCAGCTTCTAAGATGCGTCGTGCGCAAGAGCGCATGGCTCAAGGCCGTCCGTATGCCGAAAATATGCACCGTGTAATTGCTCATTTGGTCCAAGCGAACCCTGAATACAAACACCGTTATATGGTTGAACGCCCGGTTAAGCGCGTTGGCTATATCATTGTGTCTTCAGATCGTGGCCTTGCTGGTGGTTTGAACATTAACCTGTTCAAGAAAGTGGTTAAACACGTTCAACAGCAACAAGAGCAGTCAATTGAAGTTCAATTTGCTTTAATTGGTCAAAAAGCGGTTTCGTTTTTTAAAAACTACGGCGGTAAAGTGCTTGGTGCGACGACGCAAGTCGGCGATGCCCCAAGTCTTGAGCAGTTATCTGGTTCTGTACAGGTGATGTTGGACGCTTATGATAAAGGCGAGTTAGATCGTATTTATCTAGTGTCAAACGGCTTTGTCAATGCCATGACTCAAAATCAAAAAATCGAACAACTTGTTCCTTTGGCTGCTGCTGAAGAAGACAAGAATCTGAACCGTCAATACGGTTGGGATTACATCTACGAGCCTGAAGCTGAAGAGCTTTTAAATGGCTTGTTGGTTCGCTATATCGAGTCTGTGGTGTATCAAGGTGTGATTGAAAACATCGCATGTGAGCAGTCTGCACGTATGGTCGCTATGAAAGCAGCGACAGACAACGCAGGCGAGATCATTAAGAGCCTGCAACTTATTTATAACAAGCTGCGTCAAGCCGCGATTACTCAGGAAATTTCTGAGATCGTTGGTGGTGCCGCTGCCGTTTAACATTATTTTGAATTGAGGAGACAGCAATGAATAGCGGTCGTATCATTCAGATCATCGGCGCGGTTATCGACGTCGAGTTTGAACGCAACAGCGTTCCTAAGATCTATGACGCTCTCCAAGTAGATGGTACTGAAACTACTTTAGAAGTTCAGCAACAGCTTGGTGATGGCGTAGTTCGTACTATTGCAATGGGTTCTACTGAAGGCCTTAAGCGTGGTTTGAACGTAACTAACACTAACGCGCCGATTTCTGTACCAGTAGGTACAGCGACTCTAGGCCGTATCATGGACGTTCTTGGTCGCCCGATCGACGAAGCTGGTCCTGTTGCGACTGAAGCGCGTTTACCAATTCACCGTCAAGCGCCTTCTTATGCAGAACAAGCGGCTTCTACTGACCTTTTAGAAACTGGTATTAAAGTCATCGACTTACTTTGCCCGTTCGCGAAAGGTGGTAAAGTTGGTCTGTTCGGTGGTGCCGGTGTTGGTAAAACTGTAAACATGATGGAGTTGATCAACAACATCGCGAAAGCGCACTCAGGTTTATCTGTGTTCGCTGGTGTTGGTGAGCGTACTCGTGAAGGTAACGACTTCTATCACGAAATGAAAGATTCTAACGTTCTAGACAAAGTAGCAATGGTCTACGGTCAGATGAACGAGCCACCGGGTAACCGTTTACGCGTAGCGTTGACTGGTCTTACTATGGCTGAATATTTCCGTGACGAGAAAGACGAAAACGGTAAAGGCCGTGACGTACTATTGTTCGTAGATAACATCTATCGTTATACACTAGCGGGTACTGAAGTATCAGCACTTCTAGGTCGTATGCCATCTGCAGTAGGTTACCAGCCTACACTTGCAGAAGAGATGGGTGTTCTTCAAGAACGTATTACATCGACTAAGTCTGGTTCTATTACGTCAATCCAAGCGGTATACGTACCTGCCGATGACTTGACAGATCCATCGCCTGCTACAACGTTTGCTCACTTGGACGCAACTGTTGTATTGAGCCGTGACATCGCATCTTCTGGTATTTACCCAGCGATCGATCCACTAGACTCAACTTCACGCCAGTTAGATCCGTTAGTTGTTGGTCAAGAGCATTATGAAATTGCACGTTCTGTACAGAACGTATTGCAACGTTATAAAGAGCTTAAAGACATCATCGCGATTCTTGGTATGGACGAGCTTGCTGAAGAAGATAAACTGGTTGTTTACCGTGCGCGTAAAATCCAGCGTTTCTTCTCTCAACCGTTCCACGTAGCTGAAGTATTTACTGGTGCTCCTGGTAAATTAGTATCTCTTAAAGAAACGATTCGTGGCTTTAAAGGTCTTCTAGCTGGTGAATACGATCACATCCCAGAACAAGCGTTCTACATGGTTGGTGGTATTGACGAAGTTATTGCTAAAGCCGAGAAACTTTAATTAGCTACTCTAATTTAGGAGATTCTCATGGCGACTATGCAATGTGATGTTGTAAGTGTTCAGGAGTCTTTGTACTCAGGCACTATAACTATGCTAATTGCAAAAGGTGCTGGCGGTGAGTTGGGTATTATGCCTGGCCATGCTCCGTTGGTAACTTTGCTCCAACCTGGCGCGATCCGCGTTATATTGGAAAACGGTACAGAAGAGTTGATCTATGTATCTGGTGGTGTTCTAGAAGTTCAACCGCATGTTGTTACGGTTCTTGCAGATACTGCAGTCCGTGCAGAAAACTTAGATGAAGCAGCTATTGTTGAAGCGCGTAAACACGCTGAAGCATTGCTTGCGAATCAAAAGAGCGATTTGGACGCTGCTGCTGCTTTGGCTGCTCTTGCAGAAACTGCTGCTCAGCTGGAAACGATCCGCAAAATCAAAAACCGCGCTCAATAAGAGACGGTTTGAGATTGAAAAAACCACCCGAGAGGGTGGTTTTTTTATGGTTCATAGGTTCTTATCATGTTTGTTTTTATATATGTGTTCATAAAAAAAGATTAAGTCTTTTTCTCTACCATAATTATTGCCAGAACCAAATGTAGCTACTACGTACAAAAAACCAAACTTTTCTAATTCAGATGCTGAAAAGTTACATTCATTATTCGTAAGGTAGTAATCCTTCTTGGATTTGTTCATTTCAAATGATAAGTAGGCTTTTTCTAACCCTTCTAATAAAAACGATGTAAATTGAGGAATAATATGAGCATATCTTAAAAAATTTTCACGATTTATTTCTTTCGCATCATATAAAAGAGCTAAACGAGCGAGCATTTTAGATTGATGGATTAAATAGACTTTATCTAAAGCATTGAGTAATTCACCACCTATTTCTAAGTTGTTTTGATTCTTGAAGATTTTTAGTAATGTTCCTGATGCTAACTTTTCACCTTCCTTTATAAATTCCAGGATATTTTTTAATTTTTGCTTTTCGTTATAGCTTCTGAAAACTTTATAAATCGCTAAACCTGAAGATGCTATTGGAAAAGCTTTTAAAATTTCTTGAAAAATAGTATCAGTCGTTTCTAAAACTGTATTATCAAAATAGTTTTCTGCTGTTTGAATGATATTAGATGGTATTTGACTCATTATGAATTTTCTTTTTTCTACTATATAGAATAATGTACTACACACCTGAAAATTTGAAATTTATATTTTTAGCATCACCTTAAAACAGCTGATTTAGATTATTTGTTTTAGCTTGGAATTTTTGCAAGTATCGGTCTTGAGAGTGTTGGTTTTACATTTCCGATTCTTAAATAAATTTTAATTTGTACCACTCGATATAACTTTTACCCTTTCTCAGTAATGTTTTGAACCAATCTGTAAACCTGCACACGCCATAAAAAAATCAGTGATAAGTTAAATGATTCGAACAGATTTCGCTTGTTATAGCTTAATACGATAGAAGTTTAGAACAGGCAAAACTTATAATTGAAAAAAGGGAAAACCATGGCTTATCAATCTATTAATCCATTTACCAATCGAAAATTGAAAGACTACCCATCGCATGGCGATCAAGATATTCAACATGCACTCGATACTGCAGAAAAAATTCTAAAGTCAGAATGGTCACAGCAGGTCGATATCCGTATTGCAGTACTGCGTAAATTGGCTACCAACATGCGAGCGCAAAAAGCTGAACTGGCCAAGCTTATGACCCAGGATATGGGGAAACTGATTAAGCAAAGTGAAGGTGAAATCGAAACCTGCGCCAAAATTGCAGAATACTATGCCGATCATGCCAAAGAGTTTTTAGCGCCAGTGTCCTATGAAACGGAACTAGGAGAAGCTTGGGTCGAGCATCATCCACTGGGTATTATTATGGCAGTTGAACCGTGGAATTTCCCGTTTTATCAACTGATGCGGGTTTTTGCACCAAACTGTGCGATTGGTAATCCAGTTTTGGCAAAACATGCCAGAATTGTACCGCAATGTGCCGAAGCCTTTGAAAAGCTGGTCTTAGAGGGAGGCGCACCCAAAGGGGTCTGGACCAATCTGTTTATCAGCTCCGATCAGGTTAAAGATGTCATTGCAGACAAGCGTGTACGCGGTGTGGCACTGACAGGCTCAGAAGGTGCGGGTAGTGCAGTCGCTGAACAGGCCGGGAAACATCTTAAAAAATCCACACTGGAATTGGGTGGTAATGATGTATTTATCGTACTTGATGATGCTGATCTGGAACGCGCAATCAAGTTAGGCTTTCAGGCAAGAGTCAATAATGCTGGCCAAGTCTGTACGGCAGCGAAGCGATTTATTCTGCATGAAAAAATTGCCGAACAATTCAAGGCTGGTATGCTGAAAGCTTTTGAGCAATTAAAGCTGGGTGATCCGCTTGATCCGGAAACCACTTTAGGGCCACTGTCTTCAAAAGATGCGCTGGAAAAACTTACCAAGCAAGTCGAAAAGGCCGTAGCGCAAGGTGCGACCGTAGTCACTGGCGGCAAAGCTGTAGATCATCAAGGCAATTTCTATGCACCGACCATTCTGGAAAATATCACGCGTGAAAATGAAGCCTGGTATGAAGAATTTTTTGGCCCAGTGGCACAAATCTATGTGGCGAAGGATGATGATGAAATTGTCGAAATTGCCAATGATTCTAATTATGGTCTGGGTGGTGTGATTCATTCACAAGATATCGAGCGGGCGAAAAAGCTGGCTTCACGTGTCGAAACGGGTATGATCTGGATTAACTGGTATACCGATACTGCGCCAGAATTGCCATTTGGCGGAATCAAGAACTCGGGTTATGGTCACGAACTCTCCATTGACGGTTTCAGAGAATTTGTGCAGAAAAAACTGGTCGTCGTCAAAAGCCCGAAAAAATAATATGAGCTGATCCAATGTCAAAGAAGCCACTATTCAGTGGCTTCTTTGACTGGTTGGTCTGGATATTCTTCACGTTTGCCACCTTCATAACTGGCAAAACGTGGGTGTTCTGGTGGAAATGACGGTTCAGCACTTCGCCAAGGCCAGCCACCAAACTGGGTTTCGCGATAACGGCGAAAAGCAGTATCCAGTTCTTGAGCACTATTCAGAACAAAAGGCCCATGCATAGCCACCGGTGCACCGATCGGTTCACCTTCCAGCCATAAAATATGTGATTCCAGCAGCCCACCTTTGAGCTGAATATCTGCATCCGGTTTGAGTTCAAGTAGATGCTTCGGCGCTATCTTCTGTCCTTCAAGCTCCAAGCTTGTACCTTGATAAAAATAACAAAAACGCGTTGCAGTAGCAGTGGTTGCAGGAATGATTAATTCTGCTTCCGGCTTTAAAGTGATTAAATAAATATTGAGCTGATTCTCTGGCATGGCTGCCCATGAATGTGGTGGCCGATCCAGTGCCTGAGTCTGTTTAAATTGCCCTGAAATGACCCCGATATCCGCTTTACGTCCGGCCGCATCGGCTGAAAATACATGTGGAATTTGTTCACGCCACAACATTTTATAATCGGCTGGCTGTTTTTTCTGTTCTGGTGAGGAGTTCAGCCAGATTTGAAACAGCTCCAGAGGATTGTCCTGATCCTGATGGACTAAGGGAAACATCTCGCAATGCTGTACCCCATTGCCGGTAGTCAGCCATTGCACATCATCCGCGCCATAACGTCCCGAGTTTCCCAGCGAGTCAAAATGATCGATATAACCGCGCTCAACAATGGTAATGGTTTCAAAGCCAGTATGCGGATGCTCCGGAAAGCCTGGAATACTCTCGCCATAATACATGTCATATTCATGCTGCTGTGGCGGGGAAACTGTGCCTAATTCGACATTGCCTTGCGGATAATGATCTTGATGATGAACGGTAAAATAAAAGGATCTTTCAGATCAAGCCGGGATGTGACTGGAACCACAGAATACAGCACTGAATTCGACATGATTGAACTCCTGATGATCTGATTAGATGAAAATTCTTGATCTAAATATAATTTTTATAATCCATAACAGTGTATAGCCTGCAAGACGATTGAGGAAGGTGGGTTTCGATCAATCGCCTCAAAATGAGATTTTTAGGTATTTTAAGTATTATCCTGATCAGTATTGCTCTCTGATTCCTGATCTGGATTCTGGATCAGCAAGCCGGCCAGTTTGACCATTTCGGATTGCACATTAACCATCTGGGATTCAATCTTTTTCAAGTTCACTTGGCTGAAATCCACCTGACCATTTAAAAGAGGAGAAGCCAGAACTTGCTGATTGGCGGTCATAATGTTGTCACGAATCTGGTCAATTTCCTGACTTTTCAAGTTCAGGTTGCCTAACACCTGATTAAAACTGCTGAGTTGCTGTTGTAGCTGGGTCGCAGTGGACTGCAGTTGCTGGGTATCTTTAGCTTCGACCGCCGTTTGCAGTTCGGTCTGGGTCTGTTTTAACTGTTCTACATAACTGCCGGCCTTGAGCTGTAAGTCGGCTACATCACGAACCATATAAAACATATTGCCCGATTTAAGTTCGGTTTGTGCTGCTGAACTCTGTTGCTGAGAGGCTGGTTCCAGATCTGAGGTCGTGGTATCTACCTGTTCAGCCGGTGCTTCGACAGCCTGTTCACAGCCCATCAGTAAAATTCCCGAGCTAAATAATGCGAAAGGAAGGACAGCATTGGCAAGAATCTTGAACATGGAATCAGGGTCTCGATACAGGTGATGGAATTTTAATAGTATCTAATATAAGGACAAACTATGGAGATAAAAAAGATTGTTGCAAACTCATAACAATTCTTCTGGGTTCCGAATATTTCATTATTTAAAAACAGGAAAAAGTTTTATCAAAAGCTGGTAAAGAAGTACTTTGTTCTCACCGAATTGGCTTTTTTGGCCTGCAATTACTTTAAAGATATGTCCGGTGAATCTCAATTTAGCTAAATAGCGGTTTTAAAAAAATAAGTATCTATCAAAAAATAGATACTTATTTCAAGCTTGAAGCTTATGAGAATAATCGAGAATTATTTTGCAAGTTCTGCGTTCACTGCATCGACAATCCGTGGATCATCCGCAGTAATATCCGGTGCAAAACGTGCCACCACTTCACCATTTTTATTGATCAGGAATTTTTCAAAGTTCCATAGTACTTCTGGTGGCTGGTTTGGCGTTAGGCCATAATCGACCAGATCTTTCCACCAAGGGCCTTCACCGATGCGTTCCGGGATCGCTTGCGTAAGGGTGGTATATAAAGGATGCTTGTCTTCACCCGCGACAGAGATTTTAGCAAATAGCGGGAAGTCAACTTTATAATTCACTGAGCAGAATTCCTGAATCTCGGCTTCGCTACCCGGTTCCTGTTCCAAAAAGTTATTGGCAGGGAAGCCAAGAATTTCCAAACCTTCCGCTTTTTTGTCCTGATACAGTTTTTGTAAGCCTTCATATTGCGGCGTCAAGCCACATTTAGATGCGACGTTAACCACCAGCAAAACCTTACCCTGGTAATGGTTTAAAGTGGTTTCTGTTCCTTCAATAGTTTTGACTGGAATGTCATATACAGAGCGAGTCATTAGATTTCCTGTTTATTGCGACTGAACGGTATTTGTTTTAACGGGTATTCGCTTTCAGCACAAGTAGAAACAGGTGAGCTCAGTTACTTAAAGCTGCAAATTGCCTCAATATTATGTGAAAAATCTATTATGCTAGGATGCGCGAATAGGCATAGCTTAATAACAAGACCAGCGACTCATGGATGAAAGTATGACACAGCAACAAAAGGTAGTCTGGTGGGCCATGGCCTTACCACTGGCCGCAGTTTTGATTTGGTCTCTGAATATGACGGTTACCCGTTATGTGGCAGATTATATTTCTCCCATCAGTATTAGTTTCTACCGCTGGGCCTTGGCCTTACTGATTTTAACTCCATTCATGTTTTCCAAAGTCAAAGCCGCCTGGCCGGAAATTCGTCCATATCTCGGACATTTTGCTGTTTTGAGTGTGCTGGGAATGGTGCTGTATCAGGGACTGGCCTATAGCTCGGCACACTACACTACTGCGACCAATATGGGCCTGATCAATGCCTTTATTCCAATTTTTACCATTATCGTGGGTATTTTTGTTTTAAAGATTCGCCCGACACAGGCTGCAGTGCTAGGGAGTCTTCTGTCCTTTATTGGCTTGATGTATGTCATGGCGCAAGGGCAGGGTCTGCAGTTCTTAAGCGTAGGTGAAAGCTATATTGGCGATCTGTTGATGTTGATCGCAGTATTTTTCTATGCCTGTTATGGCGTGTTTCTGAAAAAATGGCAGATTCAGATTCCACTCTTCGTGAGCCTGTATATCCAGATTTTTATGGCCTTTCTCTATCATATTCCTTTGGTATTGATTTTAGGTCTGGACAGCATCAATCACGCTAATGCAGTAAGCATTATCTATGCCGGAATTTTCCCTTCCATTGTCGCGCCGTTATTCTGGATGATGGCCGTACAGCAACTTGGCCCCAATCGCAGTAGTATTTTTATGAACCTGATGCCTGTCTTTACCGCAGTAGTCGCATATTTGTGGTTAGGCGAAGCGTGGACCATGTATCACACTATTGGCGGCAGTATTATTTTATTGGGAGTTTTATGGGCACAGTATCCCGGAAAAAGCCAAGTCATAAGGAAGTAGCCCAGTTTTTAAAATTCTTAATTGTTTAAATATCGATCATTCGGGCATGTTTTTTTAATAGAATTCACCTTTTAAATACTGATTTATGAATGTAAAAATAAATAGAAAATTAGCACTTTATTTTAAAATCGGAATGGAATGAGCTAGATATTTTGAATTCTTAATAAAAGCTCTACTTTTTTAATAGGAAAAATGTATTAATTGAGTTTTTTATTGTACTTGTCGTTGTACTCAGTTTCTTTCATAATGCGCCCATCGAGAATGATCAAGCAAGAAAATCCTTGTTTTATCAGACTCCCAGAGATTTTCTGAACCCTCTGGATGTGATTTATGCACATCCTTTTTTATGCTCAGCCATCCCTATATGGCTGAGCTTTTTTTTGTCTTAAAACTTTAGTCGGGCTTGAGTGTCCCGACTAAATCAGACAGGACTCAGTCACGAATAACTACGCCAGTCACAGCATCAATAATCCGGCTTGGTTGCTGACTTAAACCGAGGTCACCATTAAGATAATTCAGATTCTGGTCAAAATAGCGGATCGCATCCTGCAGTGAGCGGGCAGGTTCCATGCCGGCAGGGTTGGCACTGGTAGAAACGATAAAACCGCCAAAGGCCTGACACAATGCGACACAGAGTGGGTGAGTGGTTACACGTACGGCTACTTTAGGATGATGACCTTTAATCCAGTCAGGAATATCTTTATTTGCAGGAAGTAGCCAGGTGGTCGCGCGATCAGCAGGTCTGTCATGGTTCCAGGATTCAATCACTTTTTCACGCATTTCTTCGCTTAAATCCTGCAGCAGATGTTCTACCTGTGAAAGATGAGCTGCCAGCAGAATCACACCTTTCTCAATCGGGCGTTGCTTCAATTCTAGAATCTGATGAAATGCCTGTTCATTATAGGGGTCGCAACCCAAGCCCCAAACAGCCTCTGTAGGATATGCCAAGACTTGTCCGTCTTTAAGCCATGCTGCTGCTTCGGCAACAGAGGTAGTGATCATGTGGATACCTTATATTAAACAACAAAGCGCTATTGTGAACCTTATTTCAGAATCCGACAACGTAGATACAGGCCGGCTTGCTGGGTACAAAAACCGAGCAACTCCAGTTCCATCAGTTGACTGGTCAAAGCAGATACCTCTTGCTTTACCTGCGTTCCCAGTTGATCCAGACTCTGTCCGACCCAATCAAGTTGATTATAAAGATGAATTAAATGCGGTGGAATGGTACTTGCTTGCTCAGGCGGACTGTCTTTTTTTAAATGATTTGCATTTGATTGCCACTGGGTGGCTAAGGCCAGATCCTCGATTACTTGCTGTGGATGCTCAATTAAAATCGCGCCTTCACGAATCAGTTTATGACAGCCCTGATGATGTTCACTGTAAATATGCCCCGGGATGGCGAATGTGGTCTTGCCTTGTTCCGCTGCCCATTGTGCGGTCAGCAATGAACCGCTTTTCAAGGCGGCTTCTGCCACAATCACCCCGAGGCTTAAGCCACTGACAATTCGGTTACGCCGTGGAAAATGCTGCTGTAAGGGGGGAGTAAATGGCAAAAACTCAGTAATGACCGTACCTCCATGTTCGATGATTTGCTGACGTAGTGTTTGATGGGCGGCAGGGTAGGTCTGTTCAATGCCTGTGCCCATCACTGCAATCGTTCGCCGATGTTGTAATGCGGCCTGATGTGCTGCTTCATCAATCCCTTGTGCCAGGCCACTATTAATATAAAAACCCTGTTCACTCAAATAAAAAGCAAAGTCATAAGCGACTTGCCGGCCGTGCAGACTTGGCTTGCGACTCCCCACAATCGCGATTTGCGGTTGCAGCAATTGATCTGCATACCCTTGCCCGAACAGGATTGGCGGCTTATGCGCATAATGGCTCAATTGCTGTGGATATTCGGCATCTGTATGTAAAAGCACAAAGTCACTGTGCAACTGGATCTGCTCAAGACTGCGCTGAAAATGGAGCTGCGACTCACTTGACTGGAAATCTTGCAGGCGCTGAATGTGGTTTTTATGAATGCCCAACTTACGCCAGGTTTCGGTTTGAGAACCATCAATTGCATGGGCGAGGTCTGCATAATGCTGACTGATTTTATAAAAGCTGCTGAGGGAGTGTTGCAGTAAATACCACAGCGTAATGGCATGGATTTGCGCTGTCGACAATGTATTCAACATGGTGAGACCTATTTCGGTATCTTCTTATTATGGGTATGAGTTCAAACAAGAGGGATGATGCCGATCAATCCACATCATCCCGTTTAAAAGCTTAGTCTTCTAATAGTGGCGGCTGAATGTTGGCACCAACCTTGATTGGTAATTCACTTTCCAGCACATAAGCGTAGCTCAATTGATCGAAGGTTTTAAATACCATGACCTGACCAATACGCTCGCCCGGTAATTGCACCCGTTCTTTGGTTTTCGGATCAGTCACCACTTCACCTTTTTGATTCACGCTAAAGACATGACCCGTCTGAACCCCATGTGCCGTACCACGGTCAATGGTGACGACACTATGACGTGCTGCTGTACCAATTGACCCCAATACACGCACAATCTGGCCACCGGCAGCAATATTTTCTGCATTGGTCGGATAGAACAGAGTCGGTAACATTGGATCGTATTCTGGTAAGACACGATCACCGCGACGTACTTCAGCATTGTAACTATCTGTCAGTTCAAGTGTGGTGACATCACCTTCGCCACGAACTGCAATACCGGATGCCACCTGTTGCAGCTCGAGTGCAGCCGTATATTTCTTGCCATTCGCATCGGTAAATACATACGGTTCAGCTTCGCGATACACGGCATAGCGTTGACCAACTTCCAGACCGTGACCACGTGCATAAACTTTCTGGCCTTTGCCTGCCAGTACGCGCTGATCTGCAGTTCCGAGGATATATGGCGTACCTTGAACTGAATCAGGCGCCAGAAGGGTATAGCGCTCTAGCCACTGCTTGATATGCTCAAGCGGAATCACGGGAATCGTATTATTTAAAGATTCAACACGAATCTGGGGTTGCAGAGAACTACTGCCAAGATAGCGGTTGATTATACCTTCACAACCATCACCTTCGTCTTTACCAATAATTGGGCGGCCTTGGTAATCACACATCAGCAGGCGGTCACCCGGGAAAATCCAGTGTGGATTTTTCACGTGCTTATTACTGGCCCAGATTTCCGGCCAACGGACCGGATTTTTCAGGAAGCGTTTCGAGATATCCCAAAGCGTATCGCCTTTTTTCACCACATAAACGTTCGGTGCATTAGCTTTTAATGCCGGTGGATTGACGTTGCGCGCAGGTGCTGCCTCGGCAGAATGAATGGTCCCCATACTGACGCTTACACAAACGGCAAGTGCCAGCATCTGATTTTTAAACCCCAAGGCACTAAAAAATGGCATGCCCTTCAAAACCTTTTTCATTATCATAATTCCTAAAATTATGTGCGTAGTTGCGTTATAATAACGATCTTACACACATTTTTTTGATGAAGCATTCCCTTCATTTGGTTTTTTGATCAATGGCATAATTGAGGACGCAGTATGGCCTTATTACCTATTTTAAGTTTCCCGGATCCCCGTCTTCGTACCATTGCACAACCTGTCGAAGAAGTGACTGATGAAATTCGTCAGCTCGCTGCGGATATGTTTGAAACCATGTATGAAGCACCAGGTATCGGACTTGCCGCGACTCAGGTGGATCGTCATATTCAGCTGATTGTTATGGATCTGTCTGAAAATAAAGATCAACCGATGGTGTTTATTAACCCCAAAATCACACCATTGACTGAAGAAACGCAGCCCTACGAAGAAGGCTGTCTATCAGTTCCTCAAATATACGATAAAGTTGATCGTCCGTCACGCGTAAAAATCGAGGCAATTAATCTGGAAGGTCAAGCATTTGAGCTTGATGCTGACGGACTTCTCGCTGTGTGTATCCAACATGAAATGGATCACTTAAATGGTAAATTGTTTGTCGATTATTTATCGCCATTAAAACGTCAACGTGCACGTGAAAAAGTGGAAAAACTGGTACGCCAGCGTAATAAAGACAAGGTGGCAGTGAAACGCTAGGATCATTTTAAAGTTTATTTAAATGGTCTACCAAAGCCTAATTCTGATTGGGCTTTGTTATAATCAACATAAGCATATTTTAGGAATAGCCTGTGTTTTTACGCGCGGGGCTGCTATTTGCATTTGCAGCTGTGTTTCTACAGATTGCTGTATTTTTACAGCCTTTGTTACCGAAGCAATATCAAGTTGCTCCGGTCTGTGAAACCATCACGCGTGCGCTTTTTATCGCGACAGATGCTCATGCGCAGCATAGCGCTGGCGAGCATACTCACCTTGTCCAATCTGATCATCTTCAACATGATCATCATGATGCTAATCATCAGTGTCAGTACTGTAAGGTTTATGCCAATTTGGTCTTACCGCCTGATCTGGACATCAAACAGGTTCTTGACCGGATTCATGTCCGTTTAATTGCTTATCAAAAAACCTTTAAGCATGTCTGGTTTGTCCTTCAGCAACTCTTCTTAATTCCTCAGGGGCGAGCGCCACCACTTCCTACATAAATCTGCATTTTTCAGCTTGGGTTTGTATTGACTCAAGCCGTGCCTAATTTATGTATTTAGTGAGATAGAGAAATGGCTCAGCCTAAATTTTCTTTACAGCCACTTGCGGCTGCGATTTGTGTTGCTTGTTATTCTTCGATAGTGATGGCCAATGATGCCATGCCAGTGCAGACGTTTGCCCCGATTGTGGTGACATCGGCAGCAGGTAATGATGCCAATGGGCTGATTGTCCGCACCGACCCTAAACAGCCGATTCAACCGATTCCTGCGAGTGATGGTGCGGATTATTTACAAAGTATTGTTGGCTTTAGTTCGGTCAATAGCGGTGCCGGCACCAATGGTGATGTGACATTCCGCGGTATGTTTGGTTCACGAATTAAGATCCTGACTGATGGCACTGAAAACCTGGGCGCCTGTCCAAGTCGTATGGATTCGCCGACCTCTTATATTTCTCCGGAAAGCTATGACCGTATTTCGGTGATTAAAGGACCGCAAACGGTTCAGTATGCCAATACTGGCTCTGCGGCCACAGTGATTTTCGAACGTACGCCGGAACAGTTTGATCAAGATCAAAACTATCGCGGTCAGGCCAGTGTCTTGATGGGGTCATTTGGCCGTCTGGATCATAATGTCGAAGTTGCAGCAGGCGATGCGCAGAAATATATCCGTCTGAATACCAATCGTTCGGTATCGAATAGTTATCAAGATGGTGATGGAACCACTGTGCCTTCAGATTGGGAACGCTGGAATGCGGATCTGGCTTTAGGCTGGACACCGGATGAAGATACCTGGGTAGAGTTGACTGGCGGTAAAGCTGATGGTGAAGCCGTCTATGCGGGGCGCATGATGGATGGTTCCAAGTTTGCCCGTGAAAGTTTAGGACTTCGTGTAGAAAAGAAAAATCTTACCGATATCATTCAAAAAGTCGAAGCTCAAGTGAACTATAACTTTAATGACCACGTTATGGATAACTATAGTTTAAGACCAAAACCAATGATGGAAATGGCAACCAATGTGGCACGTAAAACCTTAAATGCGCGTGTTGCCATGACCAGTGAGTGGGACAAGATCAAACTGATCTCTGGTCTTGATACACAAAATAATGAGCACTCGATTCGTAAGACAACAGCTGGCGTTCCCTATCAGAATATGCCACGCATGACCGATATGGAATTTCAGTCTGTAGGTGGTTTTGGTGAATTAAGCTATCAGCTTAATGAAAATAATAAACTGGTTTCTGGTTTGCGTATCGATCAAGTTGAAGTTGATGCAGTTCAATCCGCACAAGAACGTAAAGAAACTTTACCAAGCGCGTTTATACGTTTTGAAAATCCTCATCCCGAGCATGATGACGGGAAAACTTATATCGGTTTAGGTTATGTGGAGCGTATGCCAGATTATTGGGAGTTATTTAGTCCCGTAAAAGGTAACGGTTATGAAAATACCTTTAAAAACATTGATACTGAGAAAACACTGCAGCTTGATTTAGGCTATCAACATTCGCATGGTCAATTCAGTTCATGGGCGTCTGCTTATACAGGTTTAATCCACGACTTTATTTTGACTAAATATAACGCCAACAATAAAGCAGAAACTCGAAATGTCGATGCAGTTATTGCAGGTGCCGAAGCAGGAATTGGTTATCAGTTCACTGATGCCATTCAAGCAGATGTGAGTGCAATGTATGCATGGGGTGAAAACACCACCAATAATACGCCGTTGCCACAAATTGCACCTTTAGAAGGACGGATCAATCTTCGCTATATCCAAGATCGTTATACCTTGGGTGCTTACTGGCGCATTGTGGATGGTCAAAGTCGTATTAGCGAACGCGAAGGGAACATTGTCGGTTATGATAATAAGAAAAGTACAGGTTTTGGCACCTTGTCTTTAAACGGTACTTACAACCTAACTGAAGGTGTCGATTTGTCTGTGGGGGGCGACAATGTCTTAGATCGTACATATACCGAGCATTTAAATAAAATGGGGGCTTCAGGTACAGGTCTGCCAACTGATGAGCAATTTAATAATATTGGACGTAATTACTGGGCTAGAATCAGCATGAAGTTCTGATTTGAATTAAATCTAGACAAAAAGCAGGAGAAAACTCCTGCTTTTTTCACTTTAAAATAAATTAAATACATAAAATTCAATGACATATTTCTTATTAGTATTTCTAAATAAAATAATGAACATTTTTCTTTAAATAAATTTCACATATAAAACAGTGATTTATAAATTTATTGGTTTATAAAATAAACACACGTTTCATAAGTTTAAAAAAGGGGGTTGCAAGCCCTCCGAAATGCTGTAGAATGCACATCCATCGGCGGTGATGAAGATTAAAACTTCTGATAAAACAGTGACTTAGTTAAGTTTGATTAAGTTCGGTTTTAGAAAGAAATTTTAAAAATAGTTTTCATTACTGGTTGACTTTCTAGAGATAGAGAGTAATATAGCCGACCTAGCTTGCTGGTGACGAATCAGCAAGAAGATCATTAAGAGATTATGAAGAACAACTTGTGTGGATTTTTACTGGTTGATTGATCGAAATTATTTTCATTGATTGATGGTAGAAATTACTCGAAGTTTATTTGAGAAATATTTGTCAGAA